>NZ_QFDM01000003.1:300000-522014 GCF_023702065.1 Methanoculleus oceani
GTCTACCATATCGCCCACAGCCCGCCGTTTAATACCCCGATGATGATCGTCTTCCTGATGCTCCCGGGCCTTGCGACGAGCATCTTTTACTTTGCAGTCAGGGAGGTCTACTCGACGATCGTCTTCCAGAACCTCATGGGAACGCTCGGGGTGCTCCAGAACATCGATCCGGCGGCGCTGGCCCGGCCGAACCCCGGCGCGATAACGCTTGCCCTGGCCCTGGTCGCGGTGCTGATCGCTGCCGATTACCTGCTGGTCCGCAAACGGTTCGGTTCCCCGAAGCAGGAATGAGGATTTTCCATCCTGCGGATAGCCCTCGTGGAGCAGCCGCGGGTATGCCCGGGCGGCACGTCCGGAGCGTGAGGGGGAGAGCCGAAAACGGCTCGGGTGCGTGCTTCCGGTAGTCCCCACCCGGCTGCACCAGGCACGCGTCCCAAATTTATCCGGAACGTTGAAGATTCAACCGATCGGTTCGCCCTCATTCGCAGTGTCGATAATGCGAGTCGTCATTGACCCAATACCTCAAATAAGATTTTTTCGGGCCTTCGGAGGCTCAAGGAATTCCAGACTCCTGCGTTCGCACTTCCGACCGGTCGCAACTCGCACAGGAGAACGCCGGTCGGAACATCCGGCGTTTGAACATCCAGGTGCAACGGGATCTATCCCTGCAGGAGTTTTGGGATAGCCCCAAGGCCAAATGTTATTAGCAATTATCCGAAGATTCATACTTGTCAACTGGGTGAGATATTAGGATCGTGGTCGGGAATCAAGATGGCCTGCATGAGAATACTCATTATCCGGCAGAAAGATCTGCCTGTCGGGAGAGCGAACCCTCACGGCGCCCCGTGAAGGGGCAAAGACCGGGGTTACGCCGGCAGGATCGATGAGAAAGATAACTGACGAAACGTACCGGGAGATTGGTGCGGACTCCCGGGGACACCCGTCCGCTCGACGACGCATCTTCTAAAGGAGAAACGGGATGCTGATATCCAATTATGAGTTACTCGAGAGACTGGCCGAAACACCTCATGCTACCGTTTTCAAAGCGTATAACAAGAGAAACCCGGATAAACTGCTGACCCTCAAGGTCCTGAAGGAGAACGGCCTCTCCGAATACAAGTTGACCCGGTTCAGGCAGAAGGTCGAGCACCTCAGGGTCCTGGATGACCCCCGGTTGATTACGCCCCTATCGTTCAGTGATCTCGACGGAACCTGCTTTCTCACCCAGGAGTACTTCGGCGGAATCACCCTCAGTTCGCTGATGGAAGCGCGCTCGCCGCTTTCTCTCTCCGACTTCCTCACCGTAGCCTGTGCGCTCACGTCGACGCTTGAGAAAGTGCATGAAGCGGGGATCATCCACGGGGGCATCAAACCCAACAACATCCTCGTCGACGGGACGCTCGCCGTGCGGCTGATCGACTTCGTCAGTGCCGTCGATGTGAGGGATGTCAGCCATTTCATCTACGACCGTTCTTTCGTCAGGGGGACGCTGGCCTATACTTCCCCGGAACAGACCGGCCGCATCAGCCACCAGGTGACCGTCGCCTCAGATCTGTACTCGCTCGGGGTCGTCTTCTACGAGATGCTGACCGGCCGTCTCCCCTTCATATCCGATGATCCCCTTGAATTGATACATTCCCACCTTGCACGGGAAGCGGTAGCGGCCCACGAAGTGAACCCCGAAGTCCCCGTCGTCGTATCGAGGATCGTCGCCAGGTTGATGCAGAAAGAGCCCGAGAAGCGCTACCGGAGCTGCAGCGGACTCCTTGCCGACCTCACGCAGTGCCGCGACGAGTTTGCGGCAATCCGGACCGTCCGTGAATTCCCCCTGGAGCGGTACGTTCAGACTCACAGGGCAACATTCGTATCGAAGATGGTCGGCCGGGACAGGGAGGCCGGGACCATCCTCGGCGAATACGAAGAGGTTGCCCGGGGCGAGTTCCGTGCGCTCTTCATCTCCGGGCTCTCCGGCATAGGAAAGACCCGCCTGATACAGGAACTGCAAAAGCCGATCGTGCGGCACGCGGGCTACTTCACATCGGGAAAGTTCGATGTCTACCAGAGAAACATACCCTACAGTTCCCTGATTCAAGCGATACGAAATCTGCTGCGGACCTTCCTGACCGAGAGCAACGAGCGGGTCCTTCTCTGGAGGGAGAGAATCACGGAGGCCGTGGGCCAGAACGGGAAGGTCCTGACCGATGTCATCCCGGAACTGGAGATCCTGATCGGTCCGCAGCCCGGGGTCAGGCCTCTCCCTCCGGTCGAGTCACTGAACCGGTTCCATGACGTCTTCGGCCGGTTTCTGGGCTGTCTCGCAAGCGAGGAGAACCCGCTGACCCTCTTCATCGACGACCTCCAGTGGTGCGACGGGGCCTCCTTCGACTTCCTGGAGAACATCTTCGCAAGCTCCGGGGATCACCCCTACCTCTTCCTGATCGGGGCCTACCGCCATAACGAGGTCGACCAGAGCCATCCCCTCTCAAGGCTCATCCGCAATGCGAAGGAGAACGGCCGACCGTTGAAGGAGATCCGGCTCGAGCCCTTGAAACCCGAACACTGCCACGAGATGGTCTCGTACATACTCGACTCTCCCCTTGTGCAGACAGAGGCCCTTTCTGAGTTTATTTTTGCGCTGACCGAAGGAAACCCGCTCTTTGTCAGCGAGAGCCTTTCCTACCTGCACAACGAAGACCTGCTGTATCTCGACGACGACCGCCAATGGCGGTGGGACCTCGAGAGGATCCAGAGGTCCCGCATGCCGACCACCATCGTCGCCCTCTTCGCCTCGAAGATCCAGAACCTCCCTCGGGACCTGATCACCCTGCTCGAATACTGTGCCTGCATGGGCAACACCTTCTCGCCTGCCGAGGTCTCGCAGATCCGGGGGATGACCCTGCTCGAGACGTTCGAGGTGCTGAAACCGGCTCTCGGGCAGGGACTGCTCGTCGAGAGCAAGAACCAGTTGCAGTTCATCCACGATAAAGTCCAGGAAGCGGCGCTATCCGCCATACCGGCAGAGAGGCGCCGGCAGATCCACTGGCAGGTGGGCAACCACCTCCTCCGTGCCGTCCCGGAGGAGGCGCTTATGGGGATGGAGAAGCTCGAAAACCTCTTCACCATCGCCTCCCACCTCAACCTGGGTCTGGAAGAGGAACCTGACCCGAAGAAGGCGTATTTCCTCTCGGATATCAACTACCATGCCGGCAACAAGGCACTCGACTCCCTCGCCACACAGGCAGCCAACGATTACTTCAACCGGAGCAGGGAACTCCTGCCCGACGACTGCTGGGAGGAGAGCCACTATGAGCGCACGTTCAGGATATTCCAGAGAGCGGCAAAGACGGAGCTCATGTGCGGGAATTACGGGGACTCCGAGAGGCTGCTCAACCACCTCCTCGACCATGCCGGGACGGATCTCGACCGGGCGGAGTGTCTCGCGGAGCAGACCACGTCGCTCTCGTCCATAGGCAACTTCAACAAGGCTATCGAGACCGCGAACCGGGGCCTCGCCTACTTCGGCAGATCCATCCCGGACGATCCGGACGAAGCGGAGAGGAGACGAGAGGCTGTGATGGGCGAGATCGCCTCGATGGAGGTCGACGTATGGGATGCCATCCGGAAGATGCCGTTTACCACGGACAGGAAGAGTAAGATAGAACTCGCCTATTACAGCGAACTGATCCCCGACCTCTACATGTCGGGGCTCGTGCCGCAACTCTACCTCTCGGCTGCGCAGTCGACCCGGCACTGCCTCTCGGGGGGTATGGACGAGTCCGTCATCTATTCCTTCAGCATCATGGGGCTCATGCTCGGGGAACAGGAGGATTTTGCGTCGGCGTTCAGGTACGAGGACCTTGCTCGCGACCTCTCGGCAAAATATCCCAATACCTTCGGCGCCACGCGCGGCATGAACGGGATCGTCTGGTGCAACATGCATTCGAGAAGTCATCCACAGGAGATCGTGGATTACTGTCTCAAAGCGATCCAGAGCGGGAAGAACTGCGGCGACCTCTACAATGCAGGCCTCTCCTACGGGCCCCTGATGTGGAACCTGCAGGTCCAGGGAGCGGACTTCTCCGTTATCGAAGAGTATGCCATCGAATGCCTTCAATTCTCCAACCGGTACCACCTCTCCTTCTCCGTCGGACTCGCCGAAGCGATGCAGGCGGGCTGGATCGAGCCCATGAAGAAGGGCTCCCAACCGGCGCCCATGGACCAAAAATTGGCGCAGTGGGAGCAGGAGAACCACATCGCCTCTGCCGGGAGTTATTTCGTCCACAGGGCTCTCGCGCATTACTACCTGGGAGAGCACGAAGAGGCCGGGCGATACCTCGCCGGTGTCCGGAAGTATCTCTCGGGCCTGACCGACAACGTGCTGAAGAGGGAGTGGTACGTCTTCAGGGTCTTGAATGCCCTGAAACTGCACGAGATGGGACTAGGGTTTGAGCGTGAAGAGGACCTGCTCGCGGAGATCCGGCCGATCATCGCGAACCTTGAGACGTGGGCGAGTCTCGGGCCTCTGCTGCGACCCTATCTTGCCTTTGTGCATGCCGAACTCGCGAGAGTCACCGGCGATTACCGGGAGGCGAGAAGCCTTTACCTCGATGCGATAGACGCCGCACACAGGGAGAACTACACGTTCCTCGCAGGGCACCTCAACGAATGCCTCGGGGAACTTCTCGGGCAGGCCGGAGGGGGCTCCGGAAGGGCGTTTATCACCGAGGCAGGGCGTCTGTACAGGAAATGCCGCGCAGAGCGAAAAGCGGTCAATCTTGTCGAACGCTATCCTGAATACTTTGAGGACGGGGTCGCTTCGTACCCGCACCTCGATCCGGATCATTCTGCCCGCACTCTTCCCGATCTCGACGTCGAATACCTCATGAAGTCCTCGCTCGCCATCTCCGCCGAGATCGAGCAGAAAGCCCTGCTTGAGAAGATCATGAACGTGGTCATCGAGAGTTCGGGGGCGGAGGCAGGGTATCTCCTGATGGAAGAGAACGGCAACCTGTTCATCCGCGCAGAGAGCCATGTCACCGACAGGGAAGCTGTGAAGACTGCCAATAAAAGACTGGAAGAGTCGTCCGGGATCTGCAAGGCGATCGTCCGCTACGTGCACCGGACCGGGGAGACGCTGATCCTGAGGAACGCCGGGAAGGAAGGGCCGTTCATCGACAACCCGGAAATCCAGGAGATGCACCTCCGCTCGGTGCTCTGTCTTCCGGTGATCAAGCAGTCGAAGATGATCGGGGTGCTGTACCTGGAGAATCGCCTGTCGGAGGGGGTATTCACACCCGGAAAGACGGATATGGTGGAACTGCTGGTCTCCCAGGCGGCCATCTCTCTTGAGAACGCCACGCTCTTTGCCGAGCGCAGGCGGGCCGAGGAGGCCTTCCGGGAGACGAGCGATTACCTGGAGAGCCTGATAGACCATGCCAACGCACCCATCGTCGTCTGGGACACGTCGAGGAGGATCACCCGGTTCAACCACGCCTTCGAACGGTTGACGGGCTATGCGGCACGCGATGTGCTGGGGAGACCCCTCGAACTTCTCTTCCCCGAGGAAGGCAAGCAGAGATCCCTCGCACATATCAACCGGACCTCGTCGGGGGAGTACTGGAACGCCGTGGAGATCCCTATCCGGAGAAAGAGCGGGTCGGTGCGCACGGTGCTGTGGAACTCGGCCAATATTCACGACGAGGACGGGATCACCGTCATTGCCACCATCGCCCAGGGGCAGGACATCACCGATAGAAAGCTCGCCGAAGGAGAACTGAAAAAGTATGCCGAAGACCTCAAACGGAGCAACCAGGACCTGGAGTGGTTCGCCTATATCTCCTCTCACGACCTCCAGGAGCCGCTCAGGGCAATCTCCGGCTTTGCGGAGCTGCTCGAGAGACGGTATAAAGGTCAGATCGATGAACGAGCGGATAAATACATCCATTTCATCGTCGACGGCACCAGACAGATGCAGCAGATCATCCAGGATCTTCTCTCGTATTCCCGGGTACAGACCAGAGCCCATGAATTCGACCTCATCGACACGAACCGATCGCTCGACCAGGCGCTCCTGAATCTGCACGCGTCGATCAGGGATACGCACGCCGTCATCACGAAGGACCCGCTCCCGGAGATCCTCGCCGACAACATCCAGATCACCCAGGTCTTTCAGAACCTCATAGGCAACGCATTGAAGTTCCATAAGCCGGAGACGGTCCCGGAGATCCACATCTCCGCTTCCCGGGATGGAGATGCCTGGGTATTCTCGGTGACGGACAACGGGATCGGCATCGATCCTGCGCACATCGACCGTATCTTCAGGCTCTTCCAGCGCCTGCATGCAAAAGGCGAGTACGATGGTACGGGCATCGGCCTTACCATCTGCAAGAGGATCGTCGAACGACACGGCGGCGAGATCACCGTCCGGTCGGAGCCCGGGGCGGGATCGACGTTCTCCTTCTCCATCCCGTCCCATTCGGAGGTCACACCATGAACAAGCCCGACAAGAACCAGGAAACCCCAAAAGTGATTGAGATACTGCTCGTTGAAGACAGCCCCGCCGACATCGCCCTCACGCAGGAAGCGCTGCTGGACAGCAAGCTCACGAACAACCTGCACGTGGTCACGGACGGGGAGGAGGCCATGGCGTTCCTGCAGAAACATGGCAGGTACGCGGCCGCACCGAAACCGGATCTCATCCTCCTCGACCTGAACCTGCCCAGGAAAAGCGGGCGTGAGGTCCTCGCGGAGATCAAAGCGAACGAGAGATTGAGTTCCATACCGGTCGTGGTCATGACCATTTCGCAGGACGAGCGAGATATCTGCGAATCGTACCGGCTCCATGCAAACTGCTACATCCGAAAACCGTTGAACTTCGAAGAGTTCATCAAGATCGTCCAGTCGATCGAAGATTTCTGGTTCTCTATCGTGACGCTGCCGCCCCGGTGTGGAGAGTGAGCATGAAGATCCTGGTGGTCGAGGATAGCCCCGCAGATCTGGAATTGATACGGGAACTGCTCGCGGATTCCCCCGGGCTTGATCTTGAGATCGAATCCGCACAATACCTCTCGTCCGCGCTCTCCATCCTGCACGAGGGAGGGATCGATCTCATCCTTCTCGACCTCCATCTCCCGGACAGCCAGGGTATCGGAACGGTCGGGACCGTGAGGGGAAATGCGCCGGGCATCCCCACCGTGGTCCTGACCGGGCTTGACGACGAAGAGACAGGCCTTGCTGCACTCCAGAAAGGAGCGCAGGACTATCTCGTGAAGGGCCGGCTGACGGGTCCGTCGCTCGTGCGGTCGATACGCTACGCGCAGGAGCGAAACCGCATCGAACAGGAGCTGACCCGCAAGAACAGGGAGCTCAACGATGCCTACGAGGACCTGACGACGGTAGAGGAGGAACTGCGACAGAACCTGGACCAACTGGGAAGGAACGAACATTCGCTGCGCGAAACGACCCAGTACCTGGAGAACCTGATCACATACGCGAACGCCCCCATCATCGTCTGGGACGCAGGCCTCAGGATCACCAGGTTCAACAACGCCTTCAAGCGGCTGACGGGTCGAACCGCGGGCGAAGTCGTCGGTCGGTCCCCGGCAATGCTCTTCCCCGAAGCCCGGCGGGAAGAACTGATGGACCTCATCAGGAAGACGACGGCCGGGGATCGGTGGGAGACCGTCGAGATCCCCATACTCACGGCGGACGGCAGTATCAGGACCGTCCTGTGGAACTCCGCCGCCATATACGGGAGCGATCTGGCAACGGTCTCATCGGTCATCGCCCAGGGCCAGGACATCACCGAGCGCAAGCGGGCCGAAGAGGCGCTGCAGAGAGCGAACGACGAACTGGAAAGGCGCGTTCTGGAACGCACCCTCAAACTCCGGGAGGCGAACGAGGCCCTGGAGGCCGAGGTCGCCGAGCGCGCCCGGGCGCAGGAGGCGGTGCAGACAGAGCGGCAACGTCTCTATGATGTCCTGGAAACGCTGCCGACGTACGTGATACTGCACTCGCCGGACTATCACGTGCCTTTCGCGAACCGCTTCTTCCGGGAGCGATTCGGCGATTCCGGCGGCCGGCGCTGCTTCGAGTACCTCTTTGGACTCACGGAGCCCTGCGAGAACTGCGAGTCCTACCGCGTCATGAAGACGAAGGCGCCCCACCACTGGGAGTGGACCGGCCCGGACAACCGCGATTACGACATCTTCGACTTCCCCTTCATCGAAGCGGACGGTTCACTCCACATTCTGGAGGTGGGCATCGACATCACCAAGCGCAAACGGGCCGAGGAAGCGTTGCAGAAGTTAAACGAGACGCTCGAGGAGCGCGTGATCGAACGCACCGACGAACTGCGCAAAGCCAACGCCCTCCTTAACGCCATCACCGAGAACACGCCAGCCCCTATCTACGCTGTAGACCGACAGAGCCGTTTTGTGATGTGCAACCCTGCCGTGCTTCGGATGATGGGCCGGCCGGCCAGCGAAGTGCTCGGCAGATCGGCAATCGAACTCGTCGGCGAGGAAGTCGGCGGACCTTTCGTTGCCAACGAACAGCGCGTGATGGAGACCGGGATAACCGGGACCTTCGAAGAAGAGGGCGGCGACCGGATCTTTTACTCCACAAAGACCCCCCTGCGGGATGCACGGGGCGACGTCACCGGAGCCATCGCCGTCGGAACGGAGATTACGGAGCTGAAGCGGGCGGAAGCACAGAAGCAGGAACTCCTGGAACAGCTGCAGCAGTCCGCCGAAGAACTGGAGGTCCAGAACGAAGAACTGCAGTACACCACCGAGCAGCTCCGGCAAAAAGGGGACGAACTGGTCCGTCTCAACCGGGCCCTGCAGGAGAGCGAAGTGCATTTCCGTTCTCTCATCGAGAACGCGTCCGACATCATCCTCCTCCTCGATACAAAAGGGCGCATCACCTACGCGAGTCCTTCCGTGAAGCGGCTCGGGGGCTACGACCCCGATGGCCTCATCAGCATGAATGTACTCGACCTCGTACATCCCGATGACACGCTGAAGGTAGCGGAAGCGATGAGGACCGGGACGGCCCAGCCTTCGGCGAGACTCACCTTCGAGATCAGGGTCAGGGACTCTGCCGGGCGGTGGATATTCCTCGACGTTACGGGTGCAAACCTGCTCCGGGAGGGGAGCACCCGGGGGTTCATCGTGAACGCACGCGACATCACCGACCGAAAGCGGGCCGAGGAGGAGCGCAACAGGCTGATCGCCAGCCTCGAGGAGGCGCACCGGGAGGCAAACCTCTACCTCGACATCATGACGCACGATATCCGGAACGCAAACAACGTCTCCGGCATCTACGCCGACCTCATGCTCGACCTGCTCGAGGGGGCCGAGAGGGCCTACGCTCAAAAACTCCACGACGGCATCGCGCGGAGCACAGAGATCCTCATGAACGTGGCGGCGTTCCGGCGGATCCACACGGAATCGGCGGAATTTGCGCCTGTAAGCCTCAACGCGATCATCGATGGAGAGATCGGAAATTTCCGCGGAGCATCGATTCGGCAGGAGGTCCCGACGCTCGAGGTCCTGGCGGACAACCTTCTCTCCACAGTCTTTACGAACCTCATCGGCAACAGCGTCAAGTTCGGCGGCCCTGACGTGGAGATCGTCGTCCGGGCGGAGGAGCGGGACGGCGAGGTGCTGGTCTCGGTGGAAGACGACGGACCCGGCGTGCCCGACGATGTGAAGGAGAAACTCTTCCACCGGTTCGAGCGTGGGAAAGCCCGGGGGAAGGGCGACGGGCTCGGGCTCTACATATGCAGGACGGTCATCGAGCGCTACGGAGGGAGGATCTGGATCGAGGACTGCGTGCCCGACCGTCCGGAGGACGGGGCGGCGTTCCGGTTCACGCTCAAGCGGGCGGAGCGGGACCGGGACTCAGGTTCGTGAGCGCAAGGGTGCCGTCGCCCGCGAGGAAAACCAATCACCTTCACCGCTGATACCCTGTGCATGAAAACCGTCGCCGTCGGCGTCTTTGCCCTCACGCTGCTTGCAGGGGCGGTCATCATCGGAACGGTCGCAATAAGCTTCGTCTCTCCGCTGTACGCTCCGGCGTACCTCGCCGTCGCCGCCCTCCTCTCCGGGGCGGTCATCGCAGTCTTCTGCACGAAATGCCCGATGCGGGGGGAGGGGTGCATCCACTTCTTTCCCGGCAGAGTTGCAGCCCTCCTTCCGGCCCGGCGGGGGAAGTATACGGCCGTCGAGATCGCCGCAGTCTCGGTTGCACTCCTCCTTATCGCCGCAGTTCCCCAGTACTGGCTGCTCTCGCAGATCCAACTGTTCGCACTCTTCTGGGTGCTTGCCGGCACGGGCATCTTCCTGATCCTTCGCCGCGTCTGCCCGGGATGCGACAACGCCTGCTGCCCGTTGCGGCCGAAGGAGTGATCCGTAGAGACCGACGGATTTTTAGCCCCATGCGGTCGTGAAATCCCTGCGTGCACAATCTTCTCGACCCCATTCGGGAATCGGGGGAGAGATCCTTTCCAAAATATCTTAATCCAAACAGCAAACACATTCAGTATGCATCAGACGGACGGCAACGCCTCACAGCAGCGGTACACGCTGCTCATGGTCTCGATCGCCCTTGCGATGTTCATGACGTCGCTTGACGGGACGATCGTGAACATCGCCCTCCCAACGATATCGACGATCTTCGACCTCCCTTCAACAACGGTCAGCTGGGTTGCAACGACGTACCTGCTGGTGCTGACGGGCTCAATCCTCGTCTTTGGCAAGGTTGCCGACAGGATCGGTTTCAAGACCGTATTTCTCGCCGGATTCGGTGTCTTCACAGCAGGCTCGTTCTTCTGCGGTTTCTTCCCGGAGGCCTTCGACTCGTTTGGGGTGCTGATCGGGGCAAGAGTGCTCCAGGCAATCGGTGGAGCGATGATCGCCGCCATCGCACCGGCCCTGGTCGCGGCGTTTCTCCCGATGAAGATGAAAGGGAAGGCGATGGGAGTCGTGACGACGTTTGCAGCGTTCGGGACCGCGGCCGGCCCGATCCTCGGTGGAATCCTGACGCAGTACCTCTCCTGGAACTGGATCTTTTTCATCAACGTCCCGGTCGGGATCGCGGCCATCCTGCTCGGCTCATACGCGATACCGGCAGGCCGGACGGCAACCGGCACGCCCTCGCCGTTCGACCGGCTCGGTGCGGTCCTGATCTTCGTCGGGCTCGGATCCCTCATCTACGCCGTCAGCGAAGGGTCCGCGCTCGGCTGGACCGACCCGACGATTCTTGCGGCACTCGCGGCTGCAGGCGCCGCGCTCGGGTACCTCGTCCTTCACGAGCAGAAGACGGCCGACCCGCTGCTCGACTTCCGGCTCTTTGGGAACCGGAACTTCCTCTACGTCAACCTCATGCTCGCCCTCTCCTACTTCCTCTTCGGCGGCGTCAACTACCTCCTCCCGTTCTTCCTCGAACTGGTAAAGGGCTTTGACCCGTCGACCTCCGGGCTCGTCCTCACCGCGCTCTCGTTCGCCATGATGGCAAGCGGCTTCCTCTCCGGCATGCTCATAAACAGCATCGGGAACAGGAGGCTCTGTATTGCCGGCGCGCTCGCAGTCTCCGCCGGGTACCTGATGTTCCACTTCTTCTCGGCAGAGAGCACGATATACTACATCAGCGGCGCACTCGCCGCCGTGGGGTTCGGTCTCGGCCTCATGCTCTCGCCGGGCACGAACATGGTGATGAACATGGCTCCCCGCGACCGGCAGGGCATGATCTCGAGCCTCATCTCCGTGGAGCGCACCGGCCCGATAACCCTCGGCATCTCCTTCATCAGCATGCTTTTTGTCCAGGCGATGCTCACGGTCGCGTCGCATCGCCACGTCACGGCGTCCTCTCCGGCCGAGATCAGGATAGAAGTGCTTTCGACGGGGTTCGATTTTGTCTTCGTCGCCGTCTTTGCGGTCTCGCTTGCCGTCGTCGTCCTCGCCATCTTAAGCCGCGACGAGGTTCACGCCGACAACCTCGAAGAGGAGACCTTCGGGGCTGCGGCCGTCGGGGCGTGACCCCCGCCCCGTGTATATCGGAAACCGGGACGAATCCGGGCGCCTTCAGAAGAGGGCGGGGAGGTTCTTCTCCCCGCCGCTTTTTTACGAATTTAGAAGACCACGAAGGCCTGGCTTGTCGCCTGGCACGTGTTCCCGTCGTCGAGCGTCACGACCAGCGTGACCGTATAGGTCCCTTCCGACGTGTAATCGTGGGTGACGTCCTGGCCGCTGCCGGTCGTTCCGTCGCCGAAGTCCCAGGCCCACGTCTGGACGTTGCAGTCACCCTGGATATCGACGTTGCCGCGGAACGAATTCCCGTCTGTCGTGATGCTTGCCGAGCAGGAGCAGGGCTCCGGAGGAGGAACCACCGTGACATCCGTCGTTGCCTGGCAGGTGGTGCCGTCGTCAAGCGTCGCCACCAGCGTAACCGTGTAGGTTCCTTCCGCTGCGTAGGCGTGACTGGCGGTCTCGCCCTCACCGGTCGCTCCGTCGCCGAAGTCCCAGGCCCACGTCTGGACGTTGCAGTCCCCGTCGACCGTAGCCGAGCCCGTAAAGGCAACCGGTTGCTCGGGGTCGGCCTGTTCGCGGTCTTTCGCGATGCTTGCCGTGCAGGAGCAGTTCTCCTCCGGTGGCGGCGAGACGGTGACGTCGCGAGACGTGTTGCATGCTGTGCCGTCATCGAGGGTCACGTTCAGCCTGACCGTGTAGGTTCCCTCCGCGGTGTAAGCGTGACCGGGGGTCTCGCCCTCACCGGTCGCCCCATCGCCGAAACTCCACACCCATGCCTGGATGGCGCAGTCCCCGTCGACCGATGTCTGGTCGGTGAAGTCGACCGTGTCGTTGACGCCGGGGCTCTGCGGGCTCCAGGTGAAGTCTGCCGTGCAGGAGCAGTTGTCGACGGGAAGCGGTGAGACACTGACGTTTTCGGACGCACTGCATCTCGTTCCGTCGTCGAGGGTCACGTTCAGTCTGACCGTGTAGGCTCCTTCCGCGGTGTAAGCGTGACTGACGGTCTCACCGTCGCCGGTTGCCCCGTCGCCGAAGTCCCAGGCCCATGTCCGGACATTGCAGTCTCCCGAGACCGTGGTATTGCCGGTGAAATTAACCGTGTTGTTGACGGCAGGGCTCTCCGGGTTCCAGGTGAAGTTCGCCCTGCAGGAGCAGTTGCCGGGCCCGGGCGTCGGAGTGGGTGCCTGAGTGGAGGTCGGAGTGGAGGTCGGCGGACAGACCACTCCCGCGGGACAGCCCGGCCGCCCCTCGTCGGGGCCCGTGCAGACCTGGTAGGCTGCATCGTCACCGTGGAGTTTGAGGAGAACGAGGTCCCACGACCCGGTGGAGTTGTCATACCAGGCAACCAGGTCGCAGGATATCGTGGGGTTCATCTGGTCGTAGGAGTCGTTCGTGAGCTGGTACTCCCTGCCCGAAGTATGGTTGAACAGGAAGATGTCCCAGTTTCCGTTCCTATAGTCGCTATAGACGATCCGATTGCCGGATATATCTGCATGTGAAAGGTTATTCGGGAAAACTTCAAGTGCTCTGGTGAGACCGGGCATGCCCGGCTCGCCGCTGGTCAAGGTTCCAGCCTGAGGAGCTGCAGTGGCGATCACGGCAATCGAGATGACCGCTACAATGAAAACTACCAGATAGGTTACAGGTAATCGGGGTTTTCTCATACAATTCCCGAGGGGGGTAAACTCAACATAATATATAAACATTATTATAAAAGTGAGGCATACCCGGTCGCACCCGGGCGGATCCCGGTGAAGATCCCGGGCAACTCTAAGTCGAAAAACGCCGGTGGCAGGCCGGATCGCTCCGGAGGTACCCTCGTAGAGCTACGGCGATAGGGGCGCCCCGACCGTGCCCTCAGTGGGATTCCGCTGCGGAAACGGTGCGGCGCAGGAGAGGGGTTTTGTCTCGTGCGGACACCGGAAGGCGCCAGGTTCGTGCATCACGCTTCGGGGGCGGAGACGTCCGCCGGCCCCTCACCGCTGATGAGTCTGACGCGGACCATCTCCGCCAGGTCGTCCGTCGTCAGGAGGAGGAGCGTGTCCCCGGCTTCGATGATCGTGCTGCCGCCCGGGACAAAGCGTTCGTCCCCTTTCTGCATCAGGATGATGAGGGCGCCTTTCGGCAACCCGAGGTCGACGACCTGCTTTCCCACCGCCGGGGCGTCGGGAGGGATGACCAGCTCGAGCAGCTCGCTCGGCGTGTCGGGGTCCACCTCGAATTCCCGGGAGAGTCTCCGCGTCTCCTCAAGCGGGGCGGCGAGACCGAGCCAGCGGGCGACGGAGGGGATCGACGTCCCGTGAACAAGCGCCGAGACGAGGACGATGAAGAAGACGATATTGAAGATCGTCTCCGCGTTCGGCACGCCCGCAACAAGCGGATAGGTCGCGAGGATGATCGGGACGGCACCCCGCAGCCCCACCCAGGAGACCAGGGCCTTCTCGTTCATCGGCATCTTCCAGGGGAGCAGCGTGATCAGGACGGCAACCGGCCGTGCAACCAGGATCAGGAAGATGGCGGCGAGAAGGCCGGGAACGATCGCCGGTAGGAGCTCCGAGGGGAAGACAAGGAGGCCGAGCGCAAGGAACATCAGGATCTGCATCAGCCACGCGATCCCGTCGTGAAACCGGATCAGGCTCTTTTTATGAACGACGATGCTGTTGCCCATGACAAGCCCGGCGATATAGACCGCAATGAACCCATTTCCTCCGACGGTGGCGGTCAGCCCGTAGGTCAGCAACACCATCGTGAGGGTGAGCACCGGGTAGAGTCCCTCGGACTCCAGTTTGAGACGGTTGAGGAGCCAGACGATGGCCTGTCCTATCCCGTAGCCGAGAAGGCCGCCGACTGCCATCTGCTGCACGAACATCGGGATGAGAGTGAAGAACGATGAGCCCGGGATGAGGATCAGGCCGATGATACCGGTGGTGAGGAGGATCGCCATGGGGTCGTTGCTGCCCGACTCAAGCTCGAGGAACGGCCGCAGGTTTCCCTGAAGGCGCGCTCTTGCCGTTCTCAGGACCGAGAAGACCGCCGCCGCATCGGTGGACGAAACGACCGCGCCGAGGAGAAAGCCCGCAAGCGGGGGGAACCCGAGGACCAGGACGGCAAATGCGCCGAGCAGAATTGAGGTCAGGACAACGCCGAGCGTGGAGAGGGCGATACCCGGCCAGAGAACGGGCTGGATCTGCTCCCACCGGGTATCAAGACCGCCGGAGAAGAGGATGTATGCAAGGGCAATGATCCCGATGATCTGCGCAAGCGCCGGATCGTCGAACGGGATGCCGCCCGGACCTTCCGAGCCCGCCAGCATCCCGACGATGAGAAAGATGAGGAGTGCGGGAACGCCGAGCCGCTCCGAGAACTTGTTTGCAACGATACTTATCAGGAAGAGCAACGCTATGCCGACAAGCAGGAGTTCGAGGGTGAGTATCATCTATGAATACGAATCACGCTTGCGGCACTTTAATACTGATCCTCCAATCATTCGGGCGGAGACTTTCCGCTGCCGGCCCTGCGAGACCTCATCGGCAACAGCACCGCCCGCAGCCCTTCGACGGTGGCGGGGATGTCCCCTCGATCCGTGCCGGCGTCCCGGCAGAACCCGGCGTGAGCAATCGAGAGGACGGGTGCCGAAGTCCGCCGGCGACGGACGTCGTCCCGGCATCGGGGACGACGACGCAGATAAATGCGTCAACTGCCGGAGCTGTCGGTCCGGCAACCTCCGTTGCATTTCGCGGCATTAATATAGTTATCGCTAAAACACGTCACTCAGGATGGCAGACACTCCAATTCTCCCCCGGTCCGCGGGCACCATACTCCTGCTGACGGCAGCAGTATTCCTCATCATCGGAATCCAGGCGCTCGCATATATCATCACCATCATCGTCGTATCGTTGATCCTCGCCATGATCGTCTATCCCGCGACGAAAGCGCTCCGGTCGAGGGGTCTGCCGGAGATCGCCGCCGTCGGTGCGGTCACCGTCATCGCCTGCGTTGCAGTCCTGCTGATCTGCTATCTCGTCTTCTTCTCATTTGAAAACCTGATATCGGCCCTCCCTCTCTACCAGCGGGAATTGACCGCCAGGCTATCCGAGATCCTCACACTCCTGGACAGGTACGGGATCGATACGGGCTCGTTCTCCCCTTCTTCGGTTAACCTGCAGGGATTTGCCGGATTTCTCTCTTCGTCCGCCATAAGTATCGCGGACCTTCTCCTCTACCTCTTCTTCATAGCGGTAACGACAATCTTCACGCTCATCGAGGCACCGCGAATGCCCGAGCGCATACGGAGGGTGACGAACAGACCGGAGAGTGTCGAGGGATTCTCCCGCATGAGCAGGTTCCTGATCGACTTCGTCATCGTCAGGACCGAGGCAAACCTCGTCCACGGTTTCCTCTTCGGCGCGTTCCTCTGGGTCACGGGGGTGCACGCAGCCGCACTCTGGGGAGTGCTGACGTTTCTGCTTGCTTACATCCCCTACATCGGCCTTATCGTCGCGGCACTCCCGGCGATCTTCTTTGCCTGGCTCCAGTTCGGGCTCTGGGGCGCGATCGCGGTGATTGCAGCCGTCGCAGTCCTGAACGCGCTGGTGGAGAACCCTATCTTCGCACACTTCGCATCGAGGCGCTTCGATATCCCCGCCCTCGTGGTCATTCTTTCGGTCATCTTCTGGGGATGGGCTCTCGGCGTTGCCGGGATGATCTTCGCCGTTCCGCTCACCCTCATCGTCCTGATGATCCTCCAGTTCAGCGACGACTGGGCCTGGGTGAACACAATTCTGGGCGTCGACCACCTCTTTACGGGAGAACAAACGCCCCCGGCGGAGGGCAGGGAAGCCGAGGCCCCGCCGGTGAGGTAAGAAAGCGGCCCGCGCATACGTTGCGGCACTACCGTGCCGGAAGGTTGATGTCCCCTCTTCACACCTTTTCTTCCGGGAACAGAAAATGCTGCATACACGTGAGATCATCCAGAAACTATGGGATGCACAGGGCTACGGGAACCTCGCCGTCTGGGGGGATGGAACGACCGCCGTCACCGCCCCGGGCGAGAACCCGGAAAAAGGCGGAAAATCGCCGCTCGTGATCTTCAAGCCCATTCCCCTCGTGGGGGGATTTTCGATGCTGGACTTTGCCACCCACGACACCGGTCTGCTGGAGCATATCGAGACGACGATCCGCGAGGCGGGCGGCGAGATCGAACGGAGCTGAGGAGGTTTCACCGTTCGGGGAGATGCCTGCGGCGACTGCCCGATGGTCGGAAGGAGAACCCGGGCGACACGACCCCGAAAGCAGCGGCCGAAAAAAAAGATTGTTTTTGAGCGGTGCGAGGAAAAGTTACTCCGTCGGCTTTCCGTCGTAGTGCTCTTCCCGGGCCATGGCCTCCTCGCGGGTCTTTCGCACGACCTTGTCCTGGTGCTCGGGCGGCGAGTAGATCGTATAGAGCTTGAGATTGGCGGTCTTTGACGTGTTCAGGACGTTGTGTTTCGCGCCGCTCGGCACGACCACGGCGCTGCCGTCCTTGACGGCGTGCTTCACATCGTCGATCACGACAGCTCCTTCTCCTTCCTCGAACCGGAAGAACTGGTCGACATCGTCGTGCACCTCCTCGCCGATCTCCTCGCCGGGCTTCAGGCTCATCAGCACGAGCTGGCTGAACTTCCCCGTATAGAGGACTCTGCGGAAATCGGTGTTCTTTACCGTCTCAGTCTCGATATCTGCTACAAATCCTTTCTTCATATCCAAAACCTACCTGTGATTGGGGCTGATTACCGGGTAGTGTTAACGTTTCAATGTGAAGCGCCGCAAGTATTTATCCTTTAGGTCACTGCAGGGAAGCCGGGGATGAATTGCCCCGAGGGCGATTCCCGGCGGGCAACGCAGGCTCCTCCCTATGCGACGCCGACGGCGATGATCCGGATGAAGACCTCGATGAACCCGGGAACCGGGACGACGGGCGGGCATCATAATTTCATCCGCACATCGGAGATCCCGTTGACCCGGATCATAGGATACGGCAACAGAATACGCAGGAAAAAGGTTGAAGGGATACGCGGATCACCCGACGATCACGGTGCCCGCTGGGTATCTATGCCTTTGCCCGGAGTTTCTCGATCTCCTCTTCGACCTCTTCCGCACCCCTCTGGTAGAACTCCTTCTCACGGGGGTCCAGTTCGATAAGCAGGCGATAGAACTCGCCGACGTGCACCTTCTCCTCATCGGCGATATCCCGCAGAACCTCGCGGGCCAGTTCATTGTCGGTTGCGTCGGCCATCTGGTTGTAGAGCTGAATGGCTTCGAACTCGGCGGCGATCGTGTAGCGCACGGCGCGGATGAGTTCGTTGTGGCTCATCATCCGGTCGATATTGTTTCCGGCAAACGGTTGTGCAAATTCAGGCATGTAGTTACCTCACGAGAGTCGTTCCGGCCGCTGTAGCAAGGCCGGCAATGACTTGTTTGCTCAGAGGAGATATATGCAAGTCGGTTCTGGCATACGGCGTGAGGATAAAGGATATCCGACCCCGGCCGCTGTGACCGGCGGCACGATCTCACGGACAGGGAGCCCGACGCGGACTTGCGCGCGTGTGCATCAGGGTTGTGGAGGCCGCAGGGATACCGGCCCGGAGGCACCCATTCAGGGAGCGGCCTCTCCCGTCCGGAACCTTGATGGGCAGGCGGAAGAGACCTTGCAGGGAAGAGAAGACAGGAGTCGCCATGATCCTTCCACCCTCGTTCTACGAACGCGATACCGTGACCGTTGCAAAGGACCTGCTGGGGTGCCTGCTCGTGCACCGGGAGGAGACAACGACGATGGGATGGATCGTCGAGGTCGAGGCCTACCTCAGGGGGGACCCGGCGGCCCACTCGTACCGGGGAGAGACGAAGAGGAACAGCGTCATGTTCGGCCCGCCGGGCCATGCTTACGTCTACCTGATCTACGGTCTGCACACCTGCGTCAACATCGTGACCGGATCGGAGGGCGCGGGGGAGGCGGTCCTGATCCGGGCTCTCGAGCCGGCCATTGGGCTCGACCTGATACAGGAGAGGCGGGGGATGAACGACCCGGTCTCGCTCGCGAGCGGCCCGGGCAAGCTGACGCAGGCGCTCGACATCACCATGGACCTGAACGGGACCTCCCTGTACAACGGTCCTCTCCAGGTCGGATCGCCAGACAGCCTGCCCGGCCGCCGCCCTGAAGGATTCCCCGGGGAGATCGTGCAGACGACCCGGATCGGGATCACGAAGGCGGCGGACCTCCCCCTCCGGTTTTACCTGAAGGGGAGCCGGTACGTCTCGCGGCGGTGAGGTCGGACCCGTGACCCATCCCGGACCCCCGTCGCCCGATCGTCCTCTCCCCCTCCTCCGCAACCCGCCCGCTGATCAGTATGGTGTGCTCCTTCACCGGGATCTCCTTTTCCGAGCGTTTCAGGGCCTCGTCCACGACATATCGCACCCCGCTGCAGCAGGGCACTTCCATATGCAGGACCGTGATCGACCGGATCGCGTGCTGCGAGAATATCTCCGCAAGCTTCGTGACGTACCCCTCGACATCCGCATCCAGTTTCGGGCAGAACAGGATCACGATCTTATCGCGCAGAAAGTCACGGTGGAAATCCGCGTATGCAAAAGGAACACAGTCCCCGGAGATGAGAAGATCTGCGTCGTCGAAGTATGAGGCTGCGGGGTTCAGGAGCTTCAACTGGATCGGCCACTGCCTCAGTTCCGACTCTATCCGGCCGGCACGCTCTCTCGCCGCAGTCTCCCCTCGCGGAAGGCTCACCGCGGCGGAACCCGGGCACGCAGCACGATCTGCCGCGGTGTCGTGTTGGGGGACCGGAATGCCGTTCGCGGTCAGGTACTCGATTGCCTCGCGGTACAGGTCCTCCTCCCCATGGCCGAGGAGGTGCTCGAGGTGCGCCCTGACGACCGCTTCTCCTTGCGGTGCGATCTTCGCCATCACGGCCTTCTCGTCATACGGCCCGGCCTCCCGCTCGACGACGCAGATCGCCCCCTCCGGGCACGTCCCGATGCAGGCGCCGAGCCCGTCGCAGAAGAGATCGCTCACGAGCCTTGCCTTCCCGTCGATGATCTGGAGCGCTCCTTCCGGGCAGTCCGGTATGCAGAGCCCGCACCCGGTGCATTTTTCCTCGTCGATCTCGATGATCTTTCGCTTCATCCGGGACCTCCCGCATCTATCTTCTAACCGCTTACCGCCCAAAAACGTTTGCAGCCCGGGGGTGAGCGGCAGCCCGCCGCACCCTTCATCCGGATAAGAGGGCGCGGCAGCAGCAACACAGGCTATTGAGCATATCACCCGAGATCACCACTTATAAGCATACAGATCGGTTATCAGGCCAATCAGACCTCTTTCAGGAGCCCGATACTGGAGAGGTCCCATTCCGGGAACTTCGCCTGACGTCTTCCGTTCCGTTGACGGCCCCGGGTATCCGGGACGAAAGCAGTTATCCCGGAACAGAGAGACAGTTAGTGTAATGCGCCCCTCCCCAATCCGCCATCCCGCACCCGCCTTCGACGTCTTCAACGTCTATTTTGAGCGCATCTACGATCCGACGATGCACGTCGTCTTTACACTCGACGGCGAAGTCGACGTAGGGGCCATGAGGGAGGCGACGAAGAGGCTGATCGAGTCCGACCCCTACCTCCGGTCGAAGTACGCGGAGGTTGACGGCCGGCCCGTCTGGGAGGAGATCCCGGAGGAACTGTGGGAGGGAGCGTTCGTCCTCGCCCCGGCCGGGGAGGCTGAGAACCTGCTCCCGCCGCCGCTCGACGTCCGCTCCGGGCCGCAGGTGCGGGTCAGCCTCTACCGGAGGAGGGAGGGGGATATCGTGACCGTCAACTGCCACCACGGCTTCTGCGACGCCACCGGCGCCCTCACCCTTGCCCGGGACCTCTTTGCGGCCTACCGGGGGATCGTGGACGACCCGGACTTCCGGCCGGTCCCCCGCGCCCCTTACGACCGGAGCACGGACAGGGTCCTCGCGCTCCACTCCGAAGAAGAGCGGCAGCAGGCGCTCGCGGAGGAGGAGCCCTTCGTCGACCGGTGGCGCTTCCCCATCAAGCGGACCGGGAGGGGCACGCCCCGGGCGGCCTCCCGGACGCTCTCTCCCGGGAGGCTCGGGCGCATAAAGGCGTTCGGGAGAGAGCACGGGGCCACGGTGAACGACGTCCTCATCGGTGCGTTCTTCCTTGCGTTCCAGAAGATCCGGAACGACCCCTCCGACCGGGAGGAGCCCCGCTCGTTCCTGACCTCGGCCGATCTGCGGAGGAGGTATCCCGGCCTCTACGAGGACTGCCCGCTCACGAACCTCTCCATCGCCTACGAGGTCACCCTCTTCGCCGGGGAGGGGGCGCAGTTAGAGGATATCATCGCCCGGGTGACGGCAATAACAGCCCGCAAAAAGGCAGGGAGCCTCGGCCTCGCGGCCATCCTCTTCTACGAAGAGATCATGACGGGCGGGATGCCGGCGGTGCGGGCGTTCTTCGACGACATGATCGAGCGGTACCGGACATCCGGCATGAAAAACCCGGTCTTCTCGAACCTCGGGGTCTTCGACCCCGGCGATTACCTTCCGGTCCCCGGAAAGGACGGCACCGAGCTCGGCCTCCTGGACGTCCGGTACCTCCCCTGCGTCTGCTGGCCGTACGGGTTTCTGGTGATCGTCTCCACGTTCCGCGACTGCCTGACCATCGCCACGGCCTACGAGGAAGGACCCTACTCGACGGCTGTCGTGGAGCGGTTCCTCGAGTACGTGGACGGGTATCTTCCGTAAGATCTTCTGTACAGGGGCGGCGTCGAGAGACGCAAAGAACTCGTGCAGGAGACCGGTGGTTCGTGCAACAATTCCATGATTCGCCGCGTTTGCCGGCGAAGCCCCGCAATTCGACGATATCACGGTCGTCGTGCTGCGGGTATCGGGCGAGGCCTGACGGCGCCGCACCCTGTCCGACCGCGAGGCCTATCATCCCCGGCGCCCAACGCCGGTCCCATGCCCGCGACGAGGGTACTCGCATTCAGCGATCTCTCCTGGGGGACGAGGGAGCGGGACTCAACCGGCGGCCGGAAGGTCGACAAAACCTCATTCCTCCGACCGGTCGAGGAAACCGACCCGGATATCGTCGTCTTCGCCGGCGACGCCGCCTACGACCGGTGCTCGCGCTCAGGGCTCGACGAGACGGAACTCTTCCTCGGCCTCCTCGGAGGGATTGCATCGGCGGGAAGGCGCTGCATCGTCGTCGAGGGGAACAACGACGACACGATGGGCACCTACGGCCGGGTCCGGGACGCGGCAGAGGCGAACCCTTACATCCACGAGATCTCTGGGGAGGCGCGGGAGGTCTGCGGCATACGCTTCCTCGGTGTTCCCACCGGGAAGGAGAAGAGGATGGCCCGGTCGGCCGAAGGGCCGGTCGATATCGTGGTGGCCCACGCACCTCTCGCGAACCGGGTCTGGCTCTTTGACCTCCCGGCGGCGTGCATCGTCACCGGCCACTACGGCATGATGACGGCCGTGGTCGCCGGGAAGGCGTATGTCGCCCTCGACTGCTCCCCGGCCTCCTGGGCGGTTATCGACTGGGAGAAGGGATGGCGGCGGATCGAATTCGTTGCCGGGGCATGCCGGATCACCATGCGCCCGGAGGAGGGGATCGTTGCGGCCGGGTGCGACCCGGCCCTCCTCCGGAATCTGATGGAAGGGCGCGGCCCGCTCCCGTATCCTGACGAAGTCGAGGCGCTGCGGAGGGCGAAACAGGAGATCGCGATCGAAGAGCGGGAGGAGGTCCTTGAGCGCCTGCTCGGGATGGGGATAAAAAAGACACATGTCGAACGGTATCTCGGGAGACAGGGGTTGCCGGGCCGCCGGGCACGGTAGCGGATCGCTTATCGCTCACCCCCGCGGAGGTATGGATACGATAGGCGAGGCTCATAGGAATGGAGTTTATCATACGGGAGATGACCGCCGCCGACCGGGAAGACGTCCGCCGGATCTACCTCGAGGGGATCGCCACCGGCAACGCGACGTTTGAGTCGGAGGCACCTTCATGGGAGCGCTGGGACACGGGCCACGTCAGGTCCTGCCGCCTCGTTGCGGCCAACGGCGAGAGGATCTTCGGCTGGGCGGCGCTCAGTCCCTCTTCCGGGCGCCCGGCCTACGCCGGTGTCGCCGAGGTCAGCATCTACGTCGAGAACGACGTCCGGGGGCTGGGGGTCGGGAGCGCGCTCCTTGCCGCACTCATCGCCGCATCGGAGCAGGAAGGGTTCTGGACGCTCCAGGCGGGCATCTTTCCGGAGAACGAAGCGAGCCTCGCCCTCCATGCGAAGCACGGTTTTTGCGTCATCGGCCGCCGCGAACGTCCGGGCCGGATGAAGGACGGCAGATGGCGGGACGTGCTGCTTCTCGAGCGGAGGAGCAGAGAGGTAGGCCTCTGACCCGCGCCGGGACGCCCCCGATCCTGATCGTTTATCCGTCACCCCTTCCTAGATCTCCCCATGGATCCAGTCGTCGAAGCGATACGGCAGGAGTTCGCGGCGCACGCAGACCCCGAGATCTGCGAGAAAGGCCAGCGGTTCTTCAAGGAGGAGGTCCGGTGCTACGGGATGAAGACGGCAACCGCAGTCTCGATCGCAAAGAAATACTGGAAGGAGGTCAAAACCCGTGAGAAAAAGGAGATCTTCGCTCTCTGCGAGGAACTCTATTCGTCGGGGATGATGGAGGAGGCGTTCGTGGTCTCCCAGTGGGCCCAGCAACTCGCCGACCGCTACGAACCCGGCGACATCATTGTCTTCCGGCACTGGATCGGGACCTATATCACCAACTGGGCCACCTGCGACGGCCTCTGCAACCACGCCGTCGGGGACTATATTCTCCGGTTCCCGGAGCAGGTTGCGGAGCTGAAACGCTGGACGCAGTCGGAGAACCGCTGGATGCGGCGTGCGGCGGCGGTCTCGCTGGTCGTGCCGGCGAAACGCGGGGAGTTCCTCGACGAGGCGCTTGAGATCGCCGATCTCCTCCTGACCGATACGGACGACATGGTCCAGAAAGGCTACGGGTGGCTCTTAAAAGAGGCGAGCCGGAAGCACACGGACGAGGTCTTCTCCTACGTCATGGCGAACAAGAGAGTCATGCCCCGGACGGCTTTGCGGTATGCCATCGAGTTGATGCCGAAGGGCCTGAAGGCCGAGGCGATGAAGAAGGACTGGTAAGTCATCCCGGGTGATGAAGATGGTCCAGACAGTCTACCCGGACTCAGTCGGGATGTGCGGCGTGAACTGCGCTCTCACCCCCTGTCTCCGGAACGGGAGGTGCCGCGGCTGCCGTTCCGAAGACCCTCGCCAGAAGCGCACCTCAAAGTGGAAGTGCCGGATCCGGAGATGCGTCCTGGAGCGGCAACTCAACCACTGCGGCGAATGCCCGGAGTTCCCCTGCCCGACCCGGGGGTCTCTCGATAAACTCTATCGTGGCCGATACCGGATCGACCTTACGGAGAATATCAGGAGACTCACCGCTCTCGGGCCCGAAGAGTGGGGACGGCAGGTGCAGGCCGATTACACGTGCCCGTCGTGCGGGGGGTGCATCGACCCCTACCGGCGGACGTGTTCCGCCTGCGGGAGAACGATGGACTGATCTTCGCGCTCCCGGCATCCCATAAAGGACGGGAGTGTTCCTCCTGGTCCAGGGTACCTAGAACCTGACCCGCGGCGCTTCGGCTTCCCGCATGTTCTGTTCCAGCGTCCAGAAGTACGCCTCGCCGTGGGCCACGCGGAATACGGCGAGATGCGGGTCGTTCGGCCCGGAGACCCCGATCTGGAGAAGCCACGGCCGCTCTTTGACGAGCCGCTCTTTCAAGGCCGCATCCTCGACGAACTCGACCGCTCCCGCGACCCGCATCATCATGCCTTTACCCCCGGGATTGTAGAAGCAGAGCTCGACCTTCGGGTTCTTTACGAGCTGCTGCCAGACGGCCTTCGGGGTTCCGGTATGGTAGTAGAACCCGGTCGAATCGGCAAACCACATGGCAAACGCCCGGACCCGGGGCTGGTCGCCGTCCATTGTCGCGATGTAGGTCACGGGGTTTTCGTTTGCGAATTTCACGCAGCCGGAAAAGTCCATTTTCCTTCCTCATCCATCAATACGGAGAGGAAGTAAAAAATGTTTCCGGGCCGCCTCAGGCGGAATCGGACGGGAATACCTCACGGGCCAGCCTCCGCGCCTCGTCGAGCCAGGCCCTGCGCTGCCCGTCGGTGCTCGTGACCACAACAGAGAACATCCGGCGGTGAACGACCGGGATCCCGCAGAACGCGCAGATACAGTCCTTCCAGAGCCGTTCGAGGGGATCGCCGAAGACCTCGAGTTCCCTCTCTTGGGGCGTGTTCGAGGTATTGAAGACGAGCGCCGCTTTCGCCCTGAGCAGGCCCACCGGAACGCCTTCCCCGGCGTCTCCTTCCAAAAACCGGTATGCGACGCCCGGGCGCAGGACCCGGTCGATCCAGCCTTTCAGGATCGCGGGGGGCATCCCCCACCAGTCCGGGTGAATCACCACAAGACCGTCGGCGGCAGCAATCTCTACGCAGTGCGCGGCAACGGAGGGGGGGAGCGGTGCGTCACGGGGTATCTCGTCGTACGGCAGCAGGGGGTCGAAATTCTCGGCATAGAGGTCATGGAATGCAACGACATGCCCGCATTCCTCGAGGGCGGCGATGATCGTCTCCGTTATCGCATGGTTGAAACTTCCCCGGTGGGGGTGTGCGAGTACGACGGATATGAGCACTTGAAGCCTCCTTTCTGACCACGTTCTCCCCGTTGCCTTAAATACAGCACGGTTGACGTCAGGTCCCGGTTTTTGCGTTCTCCCCATGCCAGCGCGCCATATGCTCCGCGTGGGTGCGCAGGTAGGCCCCCTCCGTGAAGAACCGGTCGTAGAACTCGAGATCGAGGTGATGGGCCTGCAGGTGCGTGAGCAGGACGACCGAGGGTGCGGTGCCCGGGAACTTGCCGAACCGGTCGTAGACGTACTGCGCCATCATCGAGACGCACCCGATGAACTCCTCGCCGTGCACCTCCGCGCTGCCCCGGACAAGCCCGCTCTCCTTCCAGGGACCCGGGGTTGTGGGGTAGCGGGCTTTATCCGCGACAGGATTGACGGGCCGCCGGAGTTGGTTCCGGTACTGCAAAAGATAGGAGAACTCTTCCGAAGGCAGTTTTCGGGGTGCTGGAAAAGCCAGAAAAGAAACGGATTTTCGCAACGAGTAAAAAATTATGCAGTAAAACACCAATTAGAGTGTAAAAAGTTTCCACACATTTAGAAACATTTAAATTTTCTTTCAATTATAGTCTCGAACGGAGTTGTGTTTTTTGACGGAGCAATACGTTCTGATCAAACTAGCGGCCAGTACCATCGCCCTGATCCTCGTAATAGCAGGCCTTGTTTTTGTATATTCGTCCGGAGGAAACGGATTTGTCACGGAAGGGACCACGCAGGACGAGTTGAAGGCCCTTGCAGCGAGTATTGCGGCCCGGATCGACGGTGACGCCCTCGCAGAACTCCAGCCGGGAGATGAAGCTACCCCGGAGTTCATCGCCATTCGCGACCAGCTCAATGCCTTCCGGGCCTCCAACCCCGAGATCCTCTACATCTATACGATGCGCAAAGTAGGGAATGCCACCGAGTACATCGTGGATGCAGACTACGGTATCGACGACGGAGTCGCGATAGGCGAGGTCTACTATCCTACGGACCTGGACACCGATTTCCTCGCCGGGTTTGTTGAACCCTCGGCCGAACCTGAGTATTACACCGAACAGTGGGGCAACGCCACAGCGACCATCATCTCCGGGTATGCTCCCGTGAAGGATTCGACCGGCACCATCGTCGGGATGGTGGGCATCGATCTGGGGCACTCAGAGTGATCGACCGGTAAAATCCCATCGTCGCCTTCCCCGTTGCCGGGAGGTTCATTCACCCTTCTCGCGGCGGGGATCACCCGGGAGATCGCCGCCGCCCGAAGAGGTCTCGCGGTCGACAGCGCGATCGATTCTTTTCCGGATAGGCCACGTCGATCCCCTAACTTTGCAGGAAGGCTTTGCTTATCCAGACGGACCCCCGCCAGAGCCCCGGGTCCGGGCCGGTATGAATAGGTTTTAACATCTTCGAAGAGAAGCTCGGTACGAATGAAGAGCCCTTTCCATATCATGATCATACCCACGCTCGGTTGTCCGTCAAAATGCCATTACTGCTGGAGTTCTGATGAAGGGTCTCCGAAGATGAGTATCGAAACGGTCCGGGCGGTAACGGACTGGCTCAAAGACTACCGGTCCGACCAGGTCACCATCACCTTCCACGGAGGAGAGCCGCTCCTTGCAGGCGCGAATTTTTACCGGCAGGCCCTGCCGATCCTCTCCGAGGGGCTCGCCCATCTTGCACCGACGTTCGCCCTGCAGAGCAACCTCTGGAGGCTCACCCCGGAGATGGCCCGGATATTTGCAGAATACCATATTCCCATCGGTTCCAGCATCGACGGCCCCGAGGAGATCAACGACCTGCAGAGAGGGAAGGGCTACTTTGAAAAGACCATGCGGGGCTATGAGATCGCGACGGAGAACGGGCTTGAGGTCAGGTTCATCTGCACGTTCACCTGCCGGTCGGTCGAGCATAAGGAGGAGATCTTCAACTTCTTCCTGCAGAGCGGGTTCCCTCTCAAACTCCACCCGGCGCTGCCGTCTCTCCGGAGCGAGGACCCGAAAGAATGGGCGCTTGAACCGGAGGCGTACGGGGAGCTGCTGGTGTATCTCCTCGACAAGTACCTCGAGAACCTGGGGAAGGTCGAGATCATGAACATCAACGACCTCTGCAAGTGCATCTTTACCCGACACGGCACCGTCTGCACGTTCGTGGACTGCATGGGAAACACCCTTGCCATCGGGCCGGACGGGAGCATCTACCCCTGCTACCGCTTTGTCGGGATGCCGGAGTACATTATGGGCAACGTCTACGACCGTCCCACAGCGGAAGACCTCGCCCGGTCGGACGCCTGGAAACTCATGCACGCGTTCAAGGATTACGTCGATCGCGAGTGCGGAGAATGCCCCCATATCAAGTACTGCCGTGGCGGATGCCCCTACAACGCGATAGCGCCCACGAACGGCGAGATCCGGGGCGTCGATCCCCATTGTATCGCGTACAAGCGGATATTCGACGAGATCACCGACCGGCTGAATAACGAGATGTACGGTTCTCCGGATATGGAGATGGGCGGGTTCGGTTCGCGGTCCCGGAGGAAGGCAAAACCCGGGATCATGTCGATCCTGCAGGCGATGGCGACAAAATAGGTGCCCGGACTGCTCTTCCGTCCTGCGCCCGTTAACAGGGATCCGGACACTCCCCGACGACCGGCATGATCGGGCGTGTGTGGGAACTATGAAGGAGGAGACTCCATCTATCCAGCATGCGCAGAATAGATCTCACGATCAGCAGCCGGACGATTGCAGGAGTGCTGCTCTTCCTGCTCCCGGTTCAGTTCATGACCGCCCTCATGGTCGGCGCGGCCATAGCACCCGGGTACAGCATCAGCGCAAACGCGATCAGCGATCTCGGCGTGATCGACGCGACGGCATGGCTCTTCAACTCCTCCCTGTTCATCGCAGGCCTCTTAAACAGCATCGGCGGCTACTTCCTCTACCGTACCTACGGCAAAGGCTGGATTCTCCCCGTCTTCGTCCTCGCGGGTATCGGAGCACTGGGTGCCGCAACCTTTACGCTGGACATCCCCGGAATCCACGGTCTCTTTGCGCTTCTGGCTTTTATCTTCTTCAATATCCAGGCCATCGCAGGTGCCGCCCTGGTCCGGGGGCCCTTAAAGGCGATCTCGATCATCGCCGGTGCTATCGGCCTCGTCTTTCTCGTGACCCATGCCGCGAGCGATTTCGGCATCATGAGCCTTTACGGCCCTATCGGCCACGGCGGGTCGGAGAGAATGATCGTGTACCCCGCACTGCTCTGGCTCACGGCATTCGGGGGATACCTCATGGCGCCGTTTACGAAGAAGCGGTGAGCGGGGTCCCCGCCCGGTCACTTCCTTCCCGTCGCCTTGAAAAACGTGTAGCAGAAGACCCCGTCCGGCCGGGAAGTGCGGTAGAGGTCGCGTATCCCCTGCTCCCAGTCCTCCCGGCTCATCATGCCCCGGCTCACCGCGTCTTCCCCGACGCCCTCGACCATGGCGGTGAAGGTCAGTCTCGTGAACCCTCGAACAAGGTCCGGCCGGGTCGCATCCACGTAGACCATCCGCGGAGAGACGCGGACGTCGCGGTACCCGGCACCGGCGACGAGCGGGTAGAGTTCTCTCCCGATCAGGGCATTGCCGCCCATCTCCCGCTGGAGGTCGACGAGGCACCCGATCGCACGGCGGGCATGGGCGCTGTCCGGGTGGAAGTAGGCCGAGCCGTGGTCCCCCTCGATCACCGTGATCGTCCCCCCCTCCCGAAGCAGCGGGCGAAGGCGTTCGAGCGCACGGCGGGGCTCTGAGAGGTGTTCGAGGACGAAACAGAGGAAGATGTGGTCGAAGCTCCCCGGCTCGTAGCAGAGATCGAAGATATCGCCGGCCTCGAACGTGACGTTCGTGATGCCTTCGTCCCGCACGCGCACTTTTGCCTCCTCAAGCGAGACTTCGGAGATGTCGACCGACGTGATCAGCGCCTCCGGACTGTTGCGTGCCAGGATGACCGTCTGGGCGCCGGTGCCGCAACCGGCCTCGAGCACCCTTGAGCCCGCCGGATACCGGGTGTCGTCGTGGAGGAGCCCGGTCAGGGTCTGTGCCTGGTCGCTCAACCGCTCCGCTTCCCGCTCTGTGTAGCCGTGGACATACTTGCCGCTCATCTGGTTCCCGCAGATCTATAGCATGAGTCCGGTATTAAGGACACCTGCGATGACCGGGTAGCCCTGAGCCCGGGCCACCGAGCCCTTCCCGGCAGCGCAGGCCGCAGGTCGGGGCAGGGCCCTTGAGCGGACCCATATCTTCAAGACGAGCGTAATCTGCTCCGATTCCGTCCATATGAAGTCTTCCGGACAAGACGGAATGCAAAACTCCTTAATGAGGATAATGTAAATATAGACGCAACAGCCCTGTAACGAGGTCTCGCGGGAACAGGGAACAGAGCGGGCAGGCCAGGAAAAACCGGACGATGCAATGGTGTGAGCGACCGTGTCTGATATCTTCACGAATCTCTTTCCAATACTGGTCGGTTCCTGCGTCATCTCGGCACTCATCACCTACGGTCTCGGGACATATGTTTTTGCACAGAACCCCTCATCGGCAGTCAACCGCCTCTTCCTCGCGGTAACGCTCTCGGCAACCTACTGGGCCCTGGGCGAATTCTTCATCTGGTATTCGGCCGGTTACGACGGCTGCCTGTTCTGGCTGAAGGCCAGTTCGTTCTGGCCCCTTGTCTTCGCGCTCACGGTCCATTTCACGCTTGCCTTCACCGATCACCCCCTCGCACAGGAGAAAAAGCACGGCATCATCTTCGCCGCCCTATACCTGCCGGCCCTCCTCTTTGCCCTGATCGGGCTCTTCACCGACCTGATCTACGTAGTTACGTTCCGGTCCGGAATGGGGTATGTCTACCTGCCGGCATCCGTAAACCCCGTCTACCTGGCTGAGAGGGCTTACTGCGTCCTGGTAATAGTCTGGGCGGTATACGCCGGCATCTCGTCCTGGCAGAGAGCGCCTCCGGGAAGAGTCCGGCACCAGAACCGGCTCTTCTGTATCGGCATCGTGACTGTCGTCGGTTTCGGAACTCTCTCCGGACTGGTTCTCCCGGCACTCGGAATCTACACCGTCAACTTCGTCTTCATCGGGATCGTCGTTTTCTGTCTCCTCATCGCCTACGCCGTCCACCGGCACGGGCTGTTTACCCTGAGCCCCCAGACAGCGGTCCCGGATATCATCAGGACGATGCCCGACGGTCTGGTCCTTGCCGACATGGACGGCAGGATCATCGCGGCGAATGCATCGGCCGCGGAGGTCTTCGGCGTGACCGAAACGGATCTTCCCGGGCAGTCAGTCGGGAGGTTCATCCCCGAAGCGGCATATGCCTCGATCAGGACCGCCGTCATGGAGCAGGGAACGTTTTCGGACATGGAGGCGGCACCCGACGGCAGGGAAGGCAGTGTCGTCAGTATCGCCGGAGCACTTGTAAGGGACCCGGATAGGGAGCCTGCCGGCATCGTCCTGATCATCAGGGACATCACCGCCCGGAAAGCGGCGGAAACGGCACTCCGGACGGCCAACCAGAAGTTATCCCTCTTATCCCAGTTGACCTGCCACGATATCGGCAACGATGTCACGGGCCTCTCCTGGTACCTGCACCTCCTTTCGGAGGACAGAATGCATCCCGATGCCGACGTGCACCTCTCGCGGTCGGTCGAGGCCGTAGAGAAGATCAAGAAGCATCTCCTGTTCTCCCGCGATTACCAGATGATCGGCGTGTATCAGCCGGTCTGGCAGCCGCTCGAGGCGATGATCGCCCATGCCGCCAGCACCATCCCCAACTCTGGAGTTGCGATCTCCACCCGGGTAATCCCGGCGGAGATCTATGCCGACCCGCTTTCACCGAAAGCCATGTACAACCTGCTCGAGAACGCACTCCGACACGGGGGAGAAGTCACCGCGATCCGTATAACGACCACAGAGCAGGCTGATGGGACGCTCGCTCTGGCATTCGAGGACAACGGCACGGGAGTCCGCGATGAGGAGAAGGGGAAGATCTTCGGCTACGGTTACGGGAAGAACACCGGTTTCGGGCTGACGTTCTCCCGGGATATCCTGTCGGTAACCGATATCGGGATACGCGAGACCGGGACAGCAGGCAAGGGGGCCCGGTTCGAGATCCTTATTCCTCCCCGGGCGTGGCGGCCGATTGCAGGGGGAGAGCCCGGCCCGGACCCGACGGATAATCCGTGCCGGGGGCAGGAGAGCGTCGAGGAAGGCTGACCGCAGGCATGTGCGGGGACGTTCCCGCTGTCCATCCTCGAGGGCATATCTCCCGCACGCGGCACCGTCCTCACACCCCGTCATACCCCGGGCCCAGACAGACGAACCGGCTCCTGCGGCCGGATGACATACTCTTCGATGAGCCTCCAGGACCCGTCCTCCGTCATGATCTCGTTCATCCAGATGATTGCACGCGGATCGGCCGCATCCCAGATGAAGCGTAAGGAGACCGCCGGCTCCATGGACTCCATGATGAGCCGGTCACCCTCGAGCCTCCCTCGAAACATCATGGAGATGCCGTTGCTGTCGACGGCCATGCCCCGGTACTCCTTCGTCCTCGCATCCCATCCCGCAATCCAGTGAGCCTTCCAGGTGACCACCTTCTCTCCTGCGACGAACTGGTCCTGCTCGAACCTGCAGGAACGCCAGAGGCCGTTTATGATCCACTCGCAGTCCGCCCTGCCTCTGGCCTCCATCTCGGGCGACCCGGGACCCATGCCGTCCGCCTGCACCGTGCCCGTCCAGGTTCCGTTCGGATGAAACCGGGCAAGCGCCTCGGTTTCGGGTCCGGGTTTGCGCACCGTGGGCTCCCACCGGGCAGTCGTTTCCGCCGGAGTTTCTCTCTCGGTCATTCGCATCACCGCCCGGAGACGGGATCGTCCGCCCATATAAAGATCTGCCCGGACCCCGTGCCGCCGGAACTGACTTCTCTTCCTCGTGCCCCTTCCCCTGCTGAACGGGGCTTGCGGCATGCGGTCGGCAACCGCGACCGCAAAGCACTTGGCGCTTCGCATGCCACCCATTTTACGGAGTTTGATCATCATATGAGCCAGTCCACTTCCCGATGCGGACACCAGCAGCCCTGTACGCTCGAAGACCTCGGGTGGACGGAAGAGCACGATGCGGCATTCTCGAAGTACACCGGCCCGTATCTCCCCGGCCGCGTGGCCTGCCGGCAGAAGACCGTATGGGACGTGCTCATCAGCGGCGGATCGGTCACGGCCGGGATCTCCGGAACACTGCGAAAACTCGGCCGCTTTCCCGCTGTGGGGGATTTCGTCGTATTACTCGACCAGCCGGAAGCCGGCGCCTCGACGATCGTTGATATCCTCCCACAGAAGACCCGCTTTGCGCGGGGAACACCGGGACACGAAGGCGCCGACCAGGTGATTGCGGCGAATATCGATACGGTCTTTATCGTGACCGCCGCCGGCCGTGACCTCAACGCCCGCCGGATCGAACGCTTTCTCGCGATCACCCATGCGTCCGGCGCCCGCCCGGTCATCGTCATCAACAAGTCCGATCTGGCGGACGACCCTGCAACGCTCGCCGACGAGATCGCTTCAGTCTCCCCCGGCATACCGGTGATTCCGATCAGCGCCGTGAGCGGTGAGGGAGTCGACCGGCTCGACCCGTATCTGTCGGCGGGAACGACGATCGCCCTCATCGGCTCGTCGGGTGTCGGCAAATCCACCCTGATCAACCGGCTCATGGGCAGTCCGGTGCAGGATACCTCGCATACCCGGGACTACGACGATAAAGGGCGGCACACCACGACCGTCCGCCAGCTCTTCGTCCTCGCCGGCGGGGCGCTCATGATCGACAACCCCGGCCTGCGGGAGGTCGGCATCGGTACGGCATCCGCCGGTATCGCCGGTACATTCCCCGACATTCTCGAACTGGCGGAGAACTGCAGGTTCTCGGACTGCAGGCACGAAGAGGAGCCGGGCTGCGCGGTCCGGGCGGCCGTCGCAGCCGGAACCCTCTCTGCGGCACGGCTGGAGAGTTTTCAGAGGCTCGTGCAGGAGCTCGCGTTCGAACAGGACAAAGCGGAGATCGGGCTTGTCCGGCTCGAGAAGAAGCGCTGGAAACCGATCGGGAAGCTCCAGAGGGATATCGGGAAGACAAAGGGGAGGTGAAAACAGCCATCCGCGGGGCGGGGTGGCTCACCCCTTCTTTTGCAGAATGAAGAACTCGTAGCCGTACTCGTCGGCATGCTCCCGGTAGACGGCGGTCTCCCGCTCGGCGAACTCAATCTGAGCCTCCGCCTCGGGATTGCCGGCGACTTTCGGCCGCAGGTCTTCTATCCGCTTGAGGACCGGTACATAGTAATTCTCCCACCACACGGACTTCGGGAGCGGAAAGGTCGCGATGACCTCGTAGCCGGCACTCTCGGCGATCGCGCGGTTTGCCGGGACCGTCGTTATAGCCGGGTAGCAGTCGTTCCAGAACGCCGCCGCCTCCGGCGAGGGATTTTCGGTGAACCAGGCGGCCTCGGTGAGGCAGAGATAGCCCCCTGGCCGTAGCAGCCGCCTCCACGAGACGAGCCCCTCCCGAAATCCCACGATGAAGATCGAGCCCTCCGCCCAGAGGGCGTCGAACGATGCGTCGGGGAACGGCAGGTCGTCCATGGAGGCGCGGACGGTGGTTATCCGCTCGCCCACCCCGGCCGATGCCGCGCTCCGGGCGAGGTCGTCGAGGAACGGCTGGTGGACGTCGACGGCGGTGATACGGCAGCCGGAGCAGGTCCGGGCAAGTTCGACCGTCTGCATCCCTGCCCCGCACCCGATATCCAGGATCTCAGGTTGGGTGGGAAGATCGTCGAGCATCGAGAAGGCCTTCCGGGTGCACTCGTTGCTCCCCGGCCCCTGGCGGGGCAGGCCCTCGTGCATGGTAAAAATGAAAGGGGTTTCCATGACAGGATAATGCGTCGTGCGGCTCTATAACCCATACGGTCGGAATTGCTTCCATCGTCGCGAGATTGTGTCCGTGCCGAGCCCGGGGTTATGCAGAAGGGTTACGGGGCCACCATCCCCATGACCGGGAGGGGATCGGGGCGCCCCCAACTGCCAGAACCCGTATCCCGTCAGAGCTAAATACCACCACCGCCCAATGATCCGTATGGAGCATAAGACCCCCGCCTCAGAGCTCCGGGACCGCATGGAGCGGTTCCGGCTCCGTATGGACGCGGAGAACCCGTCGTGGGAGCTTGCAGCGATCTTCGGGCGGACAAACCAGTTCTACTTCACCGGGACGATGCAGGACGGGGTCCTCCTCATCCCCCGCAACGGCGAAGCCGTGCTCTGGGTGCGCCGGAGCCTCGAACGAGCAGAGGACGAGTCGCACTTCCCCGACATCCGGCCGATGAAGAGTTACCGGGATGCGGCGGGCGCAATGGGGACGTGTCCGGCGACGGTCCATGTGGAGAAAGAGGCGGTGCCCCTCGCGCTGCTCGAGCGGTTCCGGAAGTACTTCTCCTTTACGGAAACGGCGTCGCTCGATACGCAGGCGGCGAAGGTCCGGTCGGTCAAAAGCACCTACGAACTCTCGATCATGGAGAGAGCCGGGAAGATTCACCGCCACGTGCTCGAGGACTGCGTTCCCGGGATGCTCCGCGAGGGGATGAGCGAGGCGGAACTCGGGGGCGAGGTCTTCTCACGCCTGGTCCGGGAAGGGCATCATGGGATTGCACGGTTCGGGATGTTCGGGACGGAGATGATACTCGGGCAGCTCGGCTTTGGAGAGAGTTCCATCTACCCGACCGGTTTCGACGGGCCGGGCGGGTGCCTCGGAGCGGCTCCCGGCGCACCGGTGCTCGGCAGCCATGACAGGACGCTCGGAATAGGGGATCTGGTCTTCGTCGACTGCGCATGCGGGGTGCGGGGTTACCACACCGACAAGACGGTGACGTATATCTTCAGGGGATCCCTCCCCGAAGAAGCGATCGAGGCGCATCGCCGGTGCGTTGAGGTCCAGGACGAGACGGCGTCCATGCTGCGGCCCGGGATCGCACCCTCGGAGATCTACGCGACGATAATCGACGGTCTGGAGCCCGCATTCCTCGAGAACTTCATGGGCTACGGGAAGCGGCGAGTGCAGTTCCTGGGCCACGGCGTCGGCCTGCAGGTGGACGAGATGCCGGTGATCGCCCGCGGTTTCGACGAGCCGCTCGAGGAGGGGATGGTGATCGCCCTCGAACCCAAGAAGGGAGTCCGGGGCGTCGGGATGGTCGGGATCGAGAACACCTTCGTGGTCGCCCCCGGGGGCGGCAGGTGCATCACCGGGACGAACCCCGGGCTGATCCTGGTATACTGAGTTATGGCGAAACACGCAAAAGTTCTCAGGAACCTGCTCATCGTCGCAGGCATCATCGCTGCAATCCTCTTCGTATTTATAGCGCTGACCGCAGTAATTCTCGGCCAGTCCTCAGCGGAGAGTTTCATGTCGACATATCACTACGAGCTGACGATCTCGACGACGGGCCCCATCGAAGACGCGGTCCTCCTGATCCCCCTTCCTTCCCGGTACGACCCGGAGACCGGAACGAACGTTACGCCCGTCGATCTCTCCCGGGCAAGTTTCAGCAACTTCGACAGCGATATATCGGTAAGGATCGAGAACGTCGACGGCGTTCCCATGTTAAACATCTCGGCCGACCGGATCGATCCCATCTATAAAAGCCGCATCGAGCCGATTCCGATCATGCCGGGGCAGAACGAGTCGGAACTTCCAAAACCAACCCACATCTACTCCGACAGGTACTCGGAAGAGACGCCGGTGCTCGTCGAGATGGAACTTTACATGCTCGACACCAGCCCCGGCCGCGAGATCGACACCCGAACGCCGATTGGAGCCGAGCCCCTTTTTGCGCCCTACCGGATCGCCGGCAACCTCACCGGTTCCGGCGGACCCGCCGACGACTACTACGTGAGCCCGGGGTCTACCGGGTATGTCGTCGAGGTCCCGTTCATCCTCTCGTTCGACGCCGGGGACGAGAACGTCCTCACCATCTCCTCCAGGTTCCAGGGGGCGAACCAGTGGTGGATTCTCGGCTGGCAGTCGAATTCGTACAACGAGAGATTACGCCACGAGTTCACGGGCCCGTGCAACGGCACTTACCCGGTGAGGGGCATTCTCGTAACCGGGGAGGGCGTGTACTGATGCTTCGGAGTCCTCTTTTCCCATAGAAGTGCTTCTTCGTCCCGGGATCCAGGCATCCGGTCATCGAGTCCGGCTCTTCCCGCGCTTATTCTCTCTGCGAACACCTGCCCCGGCCCTGGAGATCGAGAAGAACGCTGTTCGGATACGGTAGTGGAATCCTCCCTGCACCGGGGGCAGAGATGGCCACGGGGTCGATCGATACGTTTCCGCCAGAGCAGTTCTGCCGGTGAAGCGCCTCAGCTGCGCAGCATCGGGGAGTCGAACCAGAGCCCGGAGAGCTGGTGCGATTCGTCGCCCTTCCGGAAGACGAACCGGAGAGCAACGCCGTCCTCCCGCTCGAAGTTCGCCCTGTAGGTCACGGTGATATACTCGCCCCTCTCCGTAACGACGGGGTTATCTCTGGAGACATAGAGCCCTAACCTGGATGTGACGAATTCGCGGTACATCGTATAGTTGCCTTCACCGAAGCCTAAAAGAACGTTGTCGGCGATCGGGTCCGCATACTCAAGCACCCGCGCCTTCTCCTCATCGGACACCACGGTCTCCTGGCTCATGCAGCCGCATGTAGAGACCCCGACAAGGATGACCAGAACGGCAAGCGACAATACCCGAGGGAGACCCATCATACAGAGTCGAACCGGGGGGTGATTAATTTGCGGGTCGGAACGCCGAGGGGTCGCATTCGGAGGGGACGGCGCCACATTAACGACAGGAGATTTCCTGACCCCCTTCAAAGCGCATTGAATAACTCTTAACGGACAGCCATCCCTTCGACATAAAACACCTCTTTTTAATCCACCACCGTGGAAGATCTATCATGAGCGAAACCCTGAGCGGGCAGAGGCTTTCGTATCCTGCAGCCCTATACCTGCCCCCGGAGGAGAGGCAGCCATGACGAACCGGGATACCGCCTCGCCCGACGCACCGCCCGTACCGCCGCGAGCCTCGCGAACCGAATGGTACATGAATATCGCGGTCGAAACCGCCCGGCGGTCGACCTGCATCCGGCGGTGCTACGGCGCGGTCGTGGTCAATTCTGCGGGGGAGATCGTCTCTACCGGGCACAACGGGGCACCGCGGGGAGAGGCGCACTGCGACGAGTTGAACACCTGCATCCGCAGGCAGTACAACATCCCTTCCGGCGAACGTTACGAGTTCTGCCGCTCGGTGCACGCGGAGATGAACGCGCTCCTGCAGGCGGGGAGGGCTGCTGCCGGGTGTACGATGTACCTGGCCGGGTTCGAACGCCTGACGGGAGCGCCCTCGTACGACCCGCCCTGCCTGATGTGCTCGAAGATGCTGGTGAATGCCGGCATCGGCAGGGTGGTCGTCAGGACACCGGAAGGGCTGCGGGAACTCGACCCGCAGGTGCTCTACCGGAAGCACCTGGACAGCGTGATTGCAAAGGTTTCGGGGAAGTAGTATACAGGAAGGCGCCGGAACAGACCTGATGGGCGGGCCTAAAAGAAAGATCGGAGCCCCTACGGCTCCACGATGACGACCGGTTTGATCAGGTCCCGGGGCTTCTCCTTCATCAGGAGAAGGGCCTCTTCCAGCTTATCGAAACCCCTGAAGACGTGCGTCGCCATCAGCGACGGGTCCATGCGCCCGTGCATCACCACTTCGGCCAGCCTCTCCATCCTCACCCTTCCGCCGGGGCAGAGCCCGGTCATGATGTTCTTGTCCGCCATCCCGAACCCCCAGCCCACGCGGGGAAGGGGGATGATGTCCTGATCGCCCATTCCCTGGCCGAAGTAGTTGATGTTCGAGATCACCGAACCGGGTCTGGCCATCCGGATCGCATCCATCATAACCTCGGCACCGCCGCCGGCAACGATCACGGCGTCGACGCCCGCTCCGCCTGTTTTGTTCTGGATCTGTTCTGCGGTGTCTCCCTCCTTGTAGTTGATGATATCCGTCGCGCCGTACTCTTTCGCCACTTTGACGGCGGCAGGCCTCGTGCCGACGGCAAAGATCCTCCCGGCACCCCGCAGTCTTGCACCGGCGACGGCGGAGAGGCCGACCGGCCCAATCCCCAGGACCGCCACGGTAGCCCCGAACTCGATCTTAGCGTTCTCGGCGCCCATGAAACCGGTACTGAGCATATCCGGGAGCATGACCCCTGCTTCGAGAGACATGCCCTCCGGCAGGTGCGCGAGGTTGTAGTCCGCCAGGTTCACGTGGAAGAACTCGCCGAAGACGCCGTCTTTGAAGTTCGAGAACTTCCAGCCCCCGAGCGGGCCGCCGGTCTGCGAGGGATACCCGCGCTGTGCGGCTTCCGTCTCCCAGTCGGGGGTGATCGCCGGTACGATGACCCTGTCGCCGGGCTTGAAGTCCCGGACTTCGCTTCCCACTTCGTCCACCACCCCGAGCGCCTCGTGTCCCAGGATGAGGTCATGCCGATCCCCGATTGCTCCCTCCCAGACGGTGTGGACATCGGAAGTGCACGGAGCGAGCGCCAGCGGTTTGACGACGGCATCTCTCGGACCGCAAGCCGGTCTCTCCTTTTCTATCCACCCGATCTCGCCAATCTTGAGCATTGCCAGGCCTTTCATATTCTACCCTCCTTCTGATCGGGGTCAGAGGGGGAGATCCTATAAAAGTACCGGGGGTCGTCGCCGACTGCCGACGATCGCGCGTGACCGGGAGGAGCCGGGAGCACCGGGTGAACGCTGCGCCGGTGACGGTACGGGCTGTTCAGGCAGGGTGAGAACCTGTTCTGACAGTGGGGGGACAGGTGTCCCGAAGCAACCGGGAGCGAGAGAACCTGCCGGTCATTCACCGGTCCGCTCCGTCATCTCGCATGACGCTTCCCGGTTAATCTTATTTCATAACCATCGGCCCAATGTGGACATAAAGGCGTTTCCCCACCGTAATCCAGGAGATCCTGCATAGCCCGGTAGCGCTACCGTTAATACTGCTGATGTGAAACTCACTGTACCTGCTTTTAATAGGAGCCGCCACATCAGATGCCAGCGCCCCCAGAAACTCCACGGAGGAAGTCTGATCCCGCCGAACGGGATGAGGTTCCACAGGGCATCCCTGCCGAGACCGAACGGCTCGTCGAAGAGCCGATCCGGGAGCTCCAGGCAGAGATTGATGCCCTTCGCCGGGAGAATGCAGAACTCAGGCTGGCCGAGACCGAACGCAGGAGAGACGAGGAGGCGCTGCGCAAGGAGAAGGATAGAGTAGGTGCCATTCTCTCCGCGCTCGACACGGGGCAGTCCCTTGTCGACCCGGATATGACGATCGTGTGGGTCAACCAGGAGGCCCGTGACATACTTCCCGAACAGGAGCCCATCGGCCAGAAGTGTTACCGCTATTTCGAAAGCCTGAACGAACCGTGCGAAGTGTGTGCAGCACAGCGCGTCTTTGCAACGGGCGAGGTTACAAGAGTAGAGAAGTGCGTCCCGCGCCGTGGGCGCTGGATGAATATCGTTGCCCAGCCGGTGAAAGATGCATCCGGCCGGGTAACACATGTTCTCGAGAGTTTCACCGACATCACCGAGCAGAAGCAGGCGGAAGAAGCCCTGCGGGAGAGCGAGGCCAAGTACCGAACCCTGGTGGAGACCGCTCTCGACATCGTACTCATCCACGACAGTGAGAAGATTCTCTATATCAACTCAACCGGGGTGAACCTTCTTGGCGCAGCCTGTCCGGATGAGATCCTCGGCAGGAACTTCCTCGAGATCGTCCATCCCGACTTCCGCGACCGTATCCGGGAGAACGTTGCGATGGATCTCCTGGGCGAATCTTCGCCGATCACCCAGCTCCAGCTCCTCCGGCTGGATGGAACCGCCTTCTGGGTGGAGGGGAGAGGCGTGATGACCTTCATTGCCGGCACCCCTGTCGTCCAGGTGATCATGCGGGACATCACCGAGCGCAAGCAGGCCGAAGAGACGTTGCGGGAGAGCGAGAAGAAGTACCGGCAGCTCTTCGAGTCGATGGGCGAAGGATTCGTACTCCACGAGATGGTCTATGATGATGAGGGGCGGCCAGTCGATTATCTCGTCCTCGACATCAACCCTGCATATGAGAAGATTACCGGTCTCCGGCGCGAAGATGTCATAGGAAAAGGCATTACCGAGATTATCCCCGTTATCGAGCCAGTCTGGTTTGAGCGGTACGACGGGGTCGTACGTCTCGGCAGAGCGATGCGGTTTGAGGACTACAACGCGGGGCTTGACCGATGGTACGGCGTCTACACGTTCCCGGTGCGCAAGAAGAACCAATTCGCCGTAATTTTCACCGACATCACCGAGCGCAAGCAGGCCGAGGCGAAAATCCATGCTGTCATGGAAAGGGAGCATTTGAGAGCCACAGAACTGGATGCGACTCTTATATCGATTGCATCTGGCGTCATCATCTACGATACCACCGGGGCTATTGTTCGGGTGAACGAAGCGGTGCGTAAGATGATCGACAGAACGGCGATATCTTTTGATCCAATCCACTTCGAGGAGCGCCAGGCGGGTTTTGGAGTCCTGCGGAAGGATGGGACGCCGCTCTCTCTCAAGGCGACCCCCTTCTACCGGGCGTTGCACGGAGAGACCGTGCAGGGAGAAGAGGTGATGGTTACCTGCCTGGACCGGGAACCGCTCTGGGTGGACACGTCGGCAGCTCCTATCCGCGATGGCGGCGGTGCCATCGTGGGGGCCATTGCCATCCTCACGGATATCACCGAGCGCAAACGTGCGGAAGAAGCGCTCATACGCCATACTGAGGAGCTCACCCGGCTTCACTGCGAACTGGAAGCCGCGAACCGGGAGGCGAACCTCTACCTGGACATTCTCACCCACGATATCGGCAACACCGAGAACGTCTCCAGGCTTTATGCCGATCTGCTGCTCGAGACACTCGACGGCGAAGCCGCCGGATACATGGGGAAACTGAAGCGGAGCATCAACAAGAGCATCGAGATTCTGGGCACCGTCTCAACCATCCGCCGGATTCATCAGGCTTCGCCGGAGATCAAAGAGACGGACCTCGACAGGGCAATCCGGGGAGCGATCGAAGTGTTCCCCACCAGCACCATCCGCTATACCGGGACTAACCATCAGGTCCGGGCAGACGACCTTCTCCCGGTGGTCTTCAACAACCTCATCGGCAATGCCGTCAAGCACGGCGGTCCTGATGTCAGGGTCACGGTCCGGGTTGAAGGGGTGAACGGTGAGGTGCAAATCTCGGTCGAGGATACCGGTCCGGGCGTGCCGGATGCGGACAAGGAGGCAATCTTCCACCGGTACGAGCAGCACAAACGGGGCGTCGGCGAAGGGCTCGGACTCTACCTGGTGCAGATCCTCGTGGAACGGTACGGCGGCAAGATCTGGGTCGATGACCGGGTGCCGGGTCGCCCGGGGGAAGGCGCAGCGTTCCGGTTCACACTGAAGAAGGCGTGAGAAGAAGGGCTGAGCGCTGCCGTTACAGCCGCGAGGCCCCACGCCGGAGCAGATCTTATAGGAGGCACCCCGGATGACGTGGAGCCCGGCAGGCGTCTATCAGTTCTTCCGCGCGGCGATAACCGAGAACCCGGCCCTCGAGTCGATCTCCGTCACGCGAAACCCGGTGTGTCCGAGGAACTCCCGGATGTCGCCCGATGAATAAAACCGGGCGCGGGAAAGGAACCTGTGTTTTCCCTTCTCGTGCAGGTATCTCCGGGCAATCTCTCCTTCGCGTTCGATGAACCCGAGGACGAGCGAGCCCTCCGGGACGAGGACCCGGCGGATCTCCTCAAATGCCGTAACCGGGTCGTCCAGGAAACAGATGACCGTCACCATCAGGACGGACGAACACGACCCGTCCCCGAGCGGGATCGATTCCGCCCGGCCGCGGATCACCTCGATCCCCTGCCGGCGTGCCATCCGGCCGAGGGCGCGCGAGGGCTCAATCCCGAGCGTGATCCCGAGGGGAGCGGCAAACCTCCCGGAACCGACCCCAATCTCGACGGCACGGGAGTCCGGGCACGGGAGGAGACGCCGGATCCGGGCGAGTTCTGCATGGTACTCGGCGCGGTGCTCCTCGAACCACCGGTCATAATCTTCTGCAAATCGTTCGAACACGTCCCAGGGCATTTTTCCCCCTTAATGCCCATACAGGTGTTCTCTCACCCGTTTCCCGACCGCCTGCTCCCTCTGCTTCAGCACCGAGAGGTTCACCGATTCCTCCCGGTAGGAGGAGAAGAGGAGATAGAGGAAATCCACCGTCAGGTGCATGACCTCCTTTTTGAACCTGACCTCAACGGTGGTATCCCCGGCAAGGCCTTTGATGGAGAACCAGTCGGGCTTCTCGAACCTGTAGAACCCCTTGCCGAGGTTGGGGAGCGCCTCAACCCCCCCGAAGTTCTCCAGGTAGGCAAAGAACCCCGCCGGTACCGGGTCACTGAGGAGGAACTCCTTCATGAACGAGCCGTCGGCGCAGGACTTATGACGAACCGAACGAAGAATTCGCATTTCGTGCAATCTCCTTTACTGCTTTTGCGGCGGTCCGGCACTCTTCGTCCGTGGTGAACCAGGAGAGACTGAGCCGCACGCAGCCTTTCCCCCCGTCGATCGTCCTGTGCACGAGAGGTGCACAGTGCAGCCCCGTACGGGCGACGATCCCGTAGGCCCGGGCCAGGATGAACCCCACGTCGTCGTTCTCCATCCCATGGATGTTGAAGGAGACGATCGGAAGGGCAGGCGACTCGTTGTAGATCGTTATGTTCGGCTCCTCCTTCAACTCCCCGATAAGAAACGCCGTCTGGCGCTCCGCTTTCTCTGCGATGGCCTCTACCCCGATGGAGGCGATGTAGTTCACCCCGGCAGCGAGGGCCGCAAGGCCGGGATAGTTGTGCGTTCCGGACTCGAACCGCTCCGGCATCTCCCGGGGCTGGAAGAGCGAGGAGGAGTCCGTCCCGGTCCCCCCGTAACGGACGGGAGCGATCGATTCCGGATCCCGCAGGTAGAATCCGCCGGTACCGGGGACCCCGAGGAGGCCCTTATGGCCGGTGAAGACGTAGGCGTCGACCGGGAGTTTCCGGAGGTCGACGGGTATGTGGCCGGCGGTCTGTGCTCCGTCGACGATGAAATAGACGCCGTGATCGTGCAGAACTTCCCCGATCCGGGCGACGTCCTGCACCGACCCGAGCACGTTGCTCCCGTGGGCCGTGACCATGAGCCGTGTATCAGGCGTGATGGCCGCGCGAGCGGCATCGGGGCGAACAGCGCCGTTCTCGAAGGGGAGAACCGTCAGCCGGATACGGCCCTGCCGCTCGAGCTCGTGAAGCGGCCGCAGAACCGAGTTGTGGTCGAGTTCGGTCGTGAGGACGTGGCACCCGGCCTCTCCGGCAAGAAATCCCTGGATGAGGATGTTTAAGGAATCGGTCGCATTCTGGGTGAAGACCACGTGCTCCGGCGGATCTGCGGCGAGGAGGTCCGAGAGCGCCTCCCGCGCCAGCGTGATGTAGTCCTCGCCCTGGCTCCCGGTGGTCCTCCCCGACCCGAAAACGGGGAGGGCAAGGGATAGTCTCGCGGCCTCCAGCACCTCCGGGGGTTTCGGCCAGGTCGTGGCGGCGTTGTTCAAGTAGATGATCGGCGGGTTATCTGCCATAAGACTCGTTTTCAGTGAATCTATCGTCTGCGGCCAAAAAGAGATCGCTCTGGGCACTTCGCAACGCTTATCCTGCTGGCACAGTACACGCATCTTTGATGGCCAGAGTAACCGCCGGGCGGGTGAGGGAGGCGGCAGAACTGCTCGGCATCCGGGACCGGGCCAGCCTCAATGAGATTCGCGTGCGCTACGCCGAGAGGATCAAGGAGTGGCATCCCGACGTGTCGCGAAAAGACCCGGCGGAGTCCCACGAGATGACGATACGCCTAAAAGAGGCTTACGACCTCCTGGTCGACTACTGCATGAACCGTCCCGTCTCGTTCAGGCTCGAAGATCTCGAAAAGGACCTGGCGCAGAGCCCCGCCGACTACTGGATGGACCGGTTCGGCGACGACCCGATCTGGGGCTGACGGTCCTGTTACGAACCGCGCCGCCTCTGTACGAGATATACCGGTATGCCCGCCAGCATGACCGCGCTCCCGATGCCGACGACCATGGCCGGCAGCGTAAAAGCAAGCAGCAGGCACCCCAGAATACCCAGTATCGCGAGATTTCTGCTGTACAGCCTCTCCTGCTCCGTTAAGGTGTATGCAGAGAGGTTCGTGACCGCGTAGTACAGCAGCACGGTAAAAGCACTGAACTCTATCGCCGCACGAAGGTCCGCGAGCAGCACCACCGCGACCAGGATCACGCCGACCGTCAGTTCGGCAAGGTGCGGAACCCTGTGCACCGGGTGAACCCGGACCAGGTATGAAGGCATTTTACGATCCGCCGCCATGGCAAAGAGCATCCGGCTGATGCCCGTCATCAAAGAGAGCAGCACCCCGAGTGTCGCGAAGGTCGAACCGACCCTGATGACCCACTGCCACGATTGAAAACCCGCCCCGGCGAGCGCCGTCACCAGGGGCGCGTCGGACCGGGCGAGAGCAGCAGGCCCGACGAGGAGCAGCGCCGAGAAGACGACGGCGGCGTAGACGAAGAGCGTGATGCCGAGACCGAGCACGATTGCCCGTGGGATGGACGTCTCCGGGTCTTCGACCTCTTCGCCCAGGGTGGCGATCCTCGAATATCCCGCAAACGCGAAGAACCAGATCCCTGCCGACTGCAGAATCCCATAGAAGCCGTTCGAACCAAGAATCGGGCGCAGGTTGCCGATATCCGGCTCGCCGACGAAGACGAGGGCAACAATCGCAGAAAGAGAAAGCAGGACCACCACGACAATGATCTTCGTGGCGCTGGCGGTCTTTTCTATCCCGAAGAAGTTCAACGCCGTGAACGCGATCACCGCCCCCGCAGCAAGGAACCGTGCATATTCCGGAGCCAGGTAGTAACCGAAAGTGAGCGCGACGGCAGAGCAGCTGGCGAGTTTGCCGACCACGAACCCCCAGCCCGCAACCCAGGCCCAGAACTCGTTCAACCGTTCTCGTGCATATACGTAGGTGCCGCCCGATGCGGGGTAGAGGCGGGCAAGCTGTGCGGATGAGGAGGCGTTGCAGTACGCAACAGAGGCCGCAAGCGCGAGGCCGAAGAGCAGCCCTGCCCCGGCCGCGGCCGCCGCCGGTGCAAGAGCCGTGAAGATGCCGGCCCCGATCATGGAGCCGAGCCCGATGAAGACGGCATCCCCCGTATTCAGTCTTCGCGAGAGCCTGCTTGCCTTGATTCCGCCGCGAGGTCTCTGTGCCATACGTCCTGCTCACGACCGTCGGGAACTATACGGTCGACGCGATAGTTAACCGTTCTGTCGACGCGAGAGCGGCGTTCCCCGGAGCCCCGACAACACGAGCAAACGCGAGGATTTGAGGAGAAATTCCCGGACCGTACAAAAGAACCTCTGCAGGGGAGATAACCTGAAAACCTGCTATTCTGCCGGAATTCCCGACACATTGATATAGAATTATCCGGGTATAGCCCTCTTCTCTCTGCCCGGGGGAGTGCATACCGGGATTCTGGTGATCGCGTGATGTCGCATGGTGAGGGAGACGGCGGGAAGAGCGGATATAAACCCGCCCTTATCTCATGGAACGTCACCTACCGGTGCAATCTGCGGTGCGCCCACTGCTACATGGATGCCGGGGACGGGGGAGGGGCTCCGGAACTCTCCACCAGTGAAGCAAAGATGCTCATCGACCAGGTTGCGCAGGTAGGCTCCCCGGTGATGATCCTCAGCGGCGGAGAGCCCCTGCTACGGGACGATATCTTCGAGATCGCCGAATATGGGACGCGCCGGGGGCTCAGGATGGTCATCGGAACGAATGGGACCCTGATCGACGACCGCACCGCGGTGCGGCTCGCCGGGGCGGGCATCAGGAAAGCGGCGATAAGCCTGGACTCTGCCGATCCGGGAGTTCACGACCGGTTCAGGGGGGTTCGGGGTGCCTGGGAGCGTGCCGTCGCGGGCATCGGGGCCTGCAGGGATGCCGGTATTCCCGTCCAGGTGCACACGACGGTAACCCTGCAGAACCACCGCGAGCTGGAGGCTATCGCGGAATTCGGGGAAAAACTCGGGGTGCACGACTTCCAGTTCTTCTTCCTCGTCCCCACGGGGAGGGGAAAGGAGGTCGTCGACATCTCCCCGGAGATGTACGAAGCCCTGATCCGGGAGATTCTCCGGCTGAGGGCGGAGAGGGACCTCTTCATCCGCCCGACGTGCGCCCCGCAGTACGTGCGGATTGCATCAACGATGGGTCTCCCCGTAGCACAGGGGGAGCGGGGATGCATCGCCGGCATACGGTACTGCAGGATAGACCCAACAGGCGAGGTTACCCCCTGCCCCTACCTCCCCCTGAGTCTTGGGAATATCCGCACAACCTCGTTTGCAGAGATCTGGAACGGGTCGGAGATCTTTACAAACCTCCGCTCCGGCGAGGCTTTGATGGGGAAATGCGGCAGGTGCGAGTACCGCTCCACCTGCGGGGGGTGCCGTGCGCGGGCATACGGGCTTACGGAAGTGGTATCGCACGCCGGCGATTACCTGGCACAAGACCCCTGGTGCCTGTACGAGCCGGGGGAGAGGGTGAGGTGAATGCAACTCGATCCGCGTGACCGGGTGCTTCTCCAGCAGGTGCAGGACAACTTCCCCCTCGACCCCCGGCCGTACAGGGTTCTCGGCGAAGTGCTCGGGATGCCGGAGCGGGAGGTGATGGGGCGGCTGACCGGCCTCTCCCGCCGGGGGGTGATCAAGCATATCGCACCGATCCTCGAACCCGGAAGCGTCGGCATCCGCGCCTCCACGCTCGTTGCAATGCGGGTGCCGGAAGAGCGGATTCACGAGGTCGCGGCGATCGTGAACGAGTACGACAGCGTGTCCCACAACTACCGCCGCGACGACGACTACAACCTCTGGTTCACCATCGCCGCGGCAGACGAAGAGGAACTTCTCGGGATACTCGAGGAGATCATGCGACGGTCGATGATCCCTCCCGGGGATATCCTGAACCTCCCGATGGTGCGGAGGTTCAAACTCGACGTCCGGTTCCGGTTTCTCGCGGAGGATGACGATGATGGACGAGGTTGATAGGGAACTACTCAGATTGACACAGGACGGCATCGGGCTTGAGGAGAGGCCGTTTCTCCATGCGGCAAGGAGACTTCGGATCAGCGAAGAGGAGGTCGTCGCCCGGCTGCGAAGGCTCAGGCAGACCGGTGTCGTCCGCCGGTTCGGGACGAGGATCAATCCCCGGAAGGCCGAACTGGTGGCGAACGCCATGGTGGTCTGGAGCGTTCCTTCGGATCGTATCGCCGGGATCGGAGCCGTCATGGCAGAGAGCCCCGATGTAACCCATTGCTACGAACGCCGCACCATCCCCGGCCACTGGGAGTACAACCTCTACACCGTGCTCCACTGCCGCGATAGGGAGGACGCGCACCGCAGGGTCGCGGCCCTCTCCCGGGCGACCGGTGCCGTCGATTACCGGGTTCTCTTCAGCACCGAGGAGTTCAAGCGGCGGCCGAGCGGCCGCATCGAGCCTGCAAAAGAGCCGGAGCGTCTGCAATGAACCGGATCACGAGATACATCCATGCAAAAGGCACGGTCAGCGAGGTGCTCCGACACCGTGCCGGCGAGAGAACACCGAGCGGAATGCTCGCATTCTCCGATATCCGCCGGCCGGTCGTCTTCTGGAATATCACGAACCGGTGCAACCTGCTCTGCTCTCACTGCTACATCCGGGCAGGGCCGGGACAGCAGCGGGGGAATGAGCTGACGACTGAGGAGGCGCTCGATCTAATCGACGACCTTGCAGCGATGCGGGTCCCGCTCCTGCTCTTCTCCGGGGGCGAGCCGCTGATCCGGGAGGATTTCTGGGAACTCGCCGGGCACGCGAAGGATCGCGGCCTTACCACCGCCCTGAGCACCAACGGCACGCTGATCACGCCCGCCGCTGCACGGCGGCTCCGCGATGCGGGGGTGGAGTACGCGGGGGTATCGCTCGACGGGGCGACTGCACGGACGCATGACGGCATGCGAAACGTCCCGGGGAGCTTTGACCTGGCCGTCTCGGCGCTCAAAAACTGCAGGTCCGCCGGGCTGAAGTGCGGGGTCCGGGTGACCGCAACCAGGGAGAACCGCACCGAGATCCCCGCCCTCATCGACCTCTCCCAGGACGTCGGGGCGGAACGGTTCTGCGTCTACTGGCTGGTCCCGAGCGGCCGGGGAAGCGAGGGCTACGACGCCCTGCAACTCCGATCCCACGAGGTTGTTGATCTGCTCGACCTGCTCATCAAGAGGGCGCACGATGTGGACCCGTCAGCCATGGAGTTTCTCACGGTCGACGCGCCCCAGGACGCCGTATACCTGCTCGAGAGATTGCAGGAGGAGAACCCGCCGGTATACGAGAATATGTGCACGCTCCTCGCACGCTCCGGTGTCGGGTGCAGCGCAGGGGACCGCATTGCAAACATCGATCCGTCCGGCGACGTTTACCCCTGCCAGTTCGCCCAGGTGGACGAACTCAAGGTAGGGAGCATCAGGGAGAAGCCCTTCAGCGCCATCTGGAACGATTCGAAAAACCGCATCCTTGCCGACTTCCGGAGAAAGAAGGACCTGGTCGGGGGGTCCTGCGGAAGATGCTCCTACCGCGACCGCTGCGGCGGGGGGTGCAGGGTTCGTGCATTTGCCGATACCGGCGATCTCTGGGCTGAAGACCCGCTCTGCCCCATCCGCCGCGAGGAGCCCCGGGGCCGGCCGTGACCCGGAACGCCTGGCGGTGCAAAAACCCGGGTATCTCCAGAAGTCGATTTTACAGACGCTCCTGGCTGCAAAGTCCGTTCTGAACATCCGTTTCCAGCACGCAGTTACTTTTATGATGACCAACCGGGATGTGGGGGCACGCCCGCCGGGGAGAGCAGCGGTGTATGACCGGCCGGGGCGAGAGGATTGCAGGTGAGGGCGTATGGATCAGAGAAGAAAGATAGATGAGAAGAGCAAGCAGGAACAGCTCGACGAATTCCGCCAGGACCCGGAGCAGGAGTACCTGACGACAAACCAGGGGGTTCGCGTAAGCCATACCGACGACGCGTTAAAAGCGGGGGAGCGGGGGCCGACGCTCCTCGAGGACTTTCACTTCCGCGAGAAACTGACGCATTTCGACCACGAGCGGATTCCCGAGCGAGTCGTCCACGCCCGGGGCTCGGGTGCTCACGGTTACTTTCAGGTCTACGAACCGATGACCGAGTACACGAGCGCGGCGTTTCTCCAGGATCCGGGGAAGAAGACGCCGGTCTTCGTCCGGTTCTCGACCGTCGTGGGATTTCGGGGGTCCGCCGACACGGTCAGGGACGTCCGGGGGTTCGCGACGAAATTCTACACCGAAGAGGGGAACTACGACCTCGTCGGCAACAACATGCCGATCTTCTTCATCGTGGACGCGATCAAGTTCCCCGATCTCGTCCACGCCATCAAACCGGAGCAGCACCACCAGATGCCGCAGGCCTCCGCCGCCCACGACACGTTCTGGGACTTTGTGGGGAACCTGCCTGAGATCACCCACATGATCATGTGGGTCCTCTCGGACCGTGCGCTCCCGCGGAGCTACCGGATGATGGAGGGGTTCGGGGTCAACACCTTCCGGTTCGTCAACGCCGAAGGGAAGGCGCGGTTCGTCAAGTTCCACTGGCGGCCGCTGCTCGGCGTCCATTCGCTCGTCTGGGACGAGACACAGAAGATTGCCGGAAAAGACCCGGATTTCAATCGCCGCGACCTCTGGGAGGCGATCGAGATGGGGGACTACCCGGAGTTCGAGTTCGGGGTGCAGCTGATCGAGGAGGCGGACGAACACAACTTCGACTTCGATATCCTGGACGCGACGAAGATCTGGCCCGAGGAGGAGGTGCCGATCCGGTGGATCGGGAAGATGACCTTAAACCAGAACCCGGACAACTTCTTCGCCGAGACCGAGCAGGTCGCCTTCTGTCCGGCGAACGTCGTGCCGGGGATCGACCTCTCAAACGACCCGCTCCTCCAGGGCCGGCTCTTCTCATACCTGGATACCCAGTTGATACGCCTTGGCGGTCCGAACTTCCAGGAGATCCCGATCAACCGGACGCTCGCGCCCGTCGCGAACAACCAGCGGGAAGGCTACAACCGGATGACGATCAACATGGGCGAGAGCAGTTACTTCCCGAACGCCCTCGGCGGGAACAAGCCCCGGCCGGCAACGGCGAAGGAGGGCGGCTTCGTCCACTACCAGGAGAAGATCGAGGGCAAGAAGATCCGTGCACGGAGCGAGAAGTTCAACGACCACTTCAGCCAGGCGAAGCTCTTCTGGAACAGCATGTCGGATGCAGAGAAGGAGCATATCGTCAAGGCCTTCCACTTCGAGCTCGGGAAGGTCTCCGATGCGGGGGTCCGCAAAAGGGTGGTGGACCTCATGAACAACGTCGACGGTGATCTCGCAATACGGATCGCCGAAGGGATCGGGGTGCCGGGCCCGGCAGAGAAGGGCGGGTCCTCCGGGACGAAGAAGTCCCCGAACCTCAGCCAGGAGAGGACCGTCAAAGACACCATCAAGAGCAGGAAGGTCGCGATCCTCGCCATGGAGGGCTACAACCACGATGAGGTGATGCGGGTCAAGAAAGCGCTCAAAGATGCCGGAGCCCATCCGCAGATCATCTCGCAGTTCCACGGCAAGATCAAGTCCGCCGACGGTAAAGAGATGGAGGTGGACAAGAGTTACGTCACCACCACCTCCGTCGTGTACGACGCCGTGTATGTCCCGGGCGGGATGCATGCAGAGACCCTGAAGAACCAGGGGTATGCTATCCACTTCGTCAACGAGGCCTTCAAGCACTGCAAGCCGATCGGGGCGATGGGAGAAGGCATCGAGCTGCTGAAGGCATCGGACATCAAGGGCGTGACCTTTGCCGATGCCGGCTCCGGAGGAGAGGCCGTCTCCGAGATGGGGGTCGTGACCTGCGGGAGCCAGGGGAACGTGAACTCGTTTGCCGAACAGTTCAAGACGGCCATTGCCCGGCACCGCCACTGGGACCGGGAGAAGAAGGAGCAGGTGCCTGCCTGACACAGTTTGTTGCAAGAAGAGCCGGGGAAGGCCTCCCCGGAGATTCTTTTTCCGTTCAGGTAAAACGCTTTAGCTGCGCAGCTTCGGCGAGTTGAACCAGAGCCCATAGAGCCTGTGCGATTCGTCGCCCTTTCTGAAGACGAACCGGAGAGCAACGCCGTCCTCCTGCTCGAACTCCCCCTTGTAGGTTACGGCGATGTATTCGCCGGTCTCGGTGACGACAGGATCTCTTCTGGATTCGTAGAGCCCGATCCGGGATGTAACATGTTCGCGGTTCTGCTCGAACGCGGCCTCGTCGAGGCCCTGTCTCATCTCTGCGCTGAAGTCGCGGGAGTAGATCGTGTAGTTGCCTTCGTTGAAGCCCTGCATGAGGTTGTCGGCGATCGGGTCTGCATATGCAAGCACCTCCGCCTTCACTTCCTCGGATACCACGGTCTCCTGGCTCATGCAGCCGGATGCAGCGACCGCGGCGAGAGCCACAAGAACGGCAAGAAACGAGACGTGAGAGAGACTCATAATAGAGTGTCGAACCGGCGGATGATGAATATTGGGGTCGGACCGTCGGGGGAGAGGCAGGACGCAGACGGAAGGGAGAACCGCAGAGGCTACCGGAACGATGCAGGGGTTGTCGGGAGCGGATATCCGTCCGGGGCATCTCGTCGCTCTCCCCCGGTCCCCGACTTGGACCCTGTGCCAATCGGGTACGCGAGACAGGTATGCACCCCATTTTATAACGTCCCTGGTCATCTCGGAGTGACTGGACCCGATGAACCCGCATCCCCGCTCCCGCCAGAACTGCAATCCACGCTGGCCATACTTGACGCGCTCGACGAGGGGATATTCCTCGTCGATCGGAGCAACAGGGTGATCTCGGTCAACCGCTGGCTCGCGTCTTTTTTTGGCCTCGATCGAGACGCCCTCGCCGGGATCGATATCGACTGTTTCATGCGCCGGTACCTCCCGGCGTGCGTTGCGGACGACGAACGGACGGCGAGGATAACAGCATCGTTCCCGGATTGGCAGGACTTCCCCGATACCCCCTGCACCATCCGCACCCCGGGGGCTGAGGAGCGCGAACTCCTCATCTCCGGCAACCGGATCGAGGACGGGCGGCTCGAGGGCATGGGGATCGTCCGGTTCCGGGAGATCACCGGGGAGATGCGTGCAAAACAGGAACTGCTGGCGTGCACGGCGAAGTACAGAACCATATTCGATTCCCTCGACGCAGGGTTCTCTATCATCGAGATGATCTTTCATGCCGGTGACAGACCGGCCGACTACCGCTTCATCGAGACTAACCGGGCGTTCGAGAGGCTGACGGGGATGCACGATGTAGCGGGAAAGACGATGCGGGAACTTGCCCCGGGCCACGAAGAGCACTGGTTCGAGATCTTCGGCGCCGTTGCCAGGACCGGTGAGGCCAGACGCTTCGTCCAGACGGCAAAATGCTAGACCTCCTCGGGCATTCCCGACGCCCGGTACGAGGAGAAAAGGTGGACGAAGATGAGACATTTGCCGAAGAGATCAAAGGGACTGCTAGAACAGCATACGGATCGCTGCCCCCACTCCCCGAACGCCGGCGTTCGTTCGATGTTCCATTGTCGCCCTCTTCACCCGGAATGACAGGACCGGGACAGTACGACAAACACCGCTTCGCAGAGGCGTTATATTTATATTGGTAGGAAGCGTCTTTCCATAACAATATATATCGGACGGCATACGATGGCACAACCTGAGCCGTTCCTCGATGGGTTACTCTTCATCGCGTTCCTCGCAGCAGTCACCGTCGCAGGGGTGCTCTTTGGCCGGTACATGGCGCACGTGTTCTCCGGGGGCTACTCCCGCGGCATCCCCGGAGCACTGGAGGCCCGGCTCTTTCGCTTTGTCGGCACGTCTGCCGACGAGGAGGAGGATTGGAAGGGATACGCACGGGACATGCTCATCTTCAACGGCATCGGATTTCTTGCTCTCCTCGCGCTTCTCCTGCTGCAGGGGTATCTTCCGTTCAACCCGGAAGGCTTCGGCGCATTCGACCCCGTCACGGCGCTCCACACGGCGGCGAGCTTCGTCACCAACACCAACTACCAGATATACGCAGGAGAGGTCTCCGCGAGTTACCTGACCCAGATGGCCGGCTTTACCGTCCAGAACTTCCTCTCGGCCGCCACCGGGATCTGCATCGCCGTCGCGGTGATGCGGGGAGTCACCCGCCGGTCGACCGACCGGATCGGCAACTTCCGGGTGGACGTGACCCGGTGCGTCCTCTACATACTCCTCCCGGTTGCATTCGCCGCCGCCCTCCTGCTCGTCTCGCAGGGGGTCATCCAGAACGTCGACCCTTACGTGCATGCCGCGGGGTACGGCCCGGCCGGACCGCAGACGATCGCCATGGGGCCTGTCGCCTCCCAGGAAGCCGTCAAGGAGTTCGGCACGAACGGGGGCGGGTTCTTCAACGCCAACTCCGCCCACCCCTACGAGAACCCGACACCGTTCACCAACCTCGCAGAGATCTTCCTGATCCTGCTGATCCCGGTCTCGCTGCCCTTTGTCTTCGGGCGGATGGCCGGGTCCATGCGGCAGGGGTGGGCCATCTACGCCGTCATGCTCGTGCTCTATCTCGCCGCCCTCGGCATGCTCTATGCTGCGGAACTGGGCGGCAACCCGCTCGCGGGGCAGTTCGGCGTGACCGGGATCTCGATGGAGGGAAAAGAAGTCCGTTTCGGGCTCGGCGGCACCGCCCTCTTTGCCGCCTCCACCACCGCGACGTCCTGTGGGGCGGTCAACGCCATGTTTGACTCCTTCATGCCGATTGCGGGCATGATACCGATGTTCCTGATCCTGCTCGGCGAAGTCGTCTTCGGCGGGGTGGGATCGGGGTTCTATACCTTCATAGGTTTTATCGTGCTCGCCGTCTTCATCGCCGGTCTGATGATTGGGAGATCCCCCGAGTATCTCGGAAAGAAGATCGAGGTCCAGGAGATGCGCATGGCCGCTCTCACGGTCCTGGTGCCGGGCGTGCTCGTCCTCATCCTCACGGGGATCGCCCTGCTCCTCCCCGGCACGGCCGGAGCGATGCACAATCCGGGTCCGCACGGCCTTTCCGAACTCGTCTACACGCTTGCCTCCCAATCAAACAACAACGGGAGCGCATTTGCCGGGTTCGATGCTTCAGGGATGTTTTATGCACTTACCGGCGCCGTCGCGATGGCCATCGGGCGGTTCGTCCCGGCGGTCGCAATGCTTGCCCTCGCCGGATCGATAGCACAGAAGAAGACCGTCCCGCCGGGACCCGGGACTCTGCCCACCGCATCGGCAACATTCACCGTCTGGACGATCCTGGTGATCCTGATCGTCGGGGCGCTCACGTTCTTCCCCCTCTTCGCCATGGGGCCGATCGCCGACCACCTGCTACTGCTCTCCGGGGGCGGATGACCCGATGGCCAGAAAACGGTATCCCCGGTTCGGCGCTTTCGAACCCGGTCTCGTCCGCGAAGCGCTCGTCGGGAGCGTGCTCAAACTGGATCCGCGCAGGCAGATCAAGAACCCCGTGATGCTGGCGGTGGAGATCGGGGGTTTCGTCACAACGGTAGGTTTCTTCATCGCTCTTTCGGCTGCCACCGGGGAACAGGCGCTGTTCACCGGGCTCGTCTCCCTCTGGCTCTGGTTGACGGTGCTCTTCTCCAACTTCGCAGAGTCCCTCTCCGAGGGGCGGGGAAAAGCGCGGGCGGCGTCTCTCCGGCAGTCCCGCACCAGCGTGCCCGCGCGCCGCCTCACGAGAGAGACGTTCGATGCGCCGGCCGAAGAGGTCGCCTCTTCCGACCTCCGGCCGGGCGACCTCGTCCTGGTGAGAGCAAACGAGATCATTCCCGGCGACGGGGAGGTGGTCAGGGGAGCCGCCCTCGTCAACGAAGCCGCCATCACCGGAGAGTCCGCCCCGGTGGTGCGCGAGGCGGGCGGGGACCGCAGCGCGGTTACGGGAGGAACAACGGTGCTCGCGAACGAGATCATCATCCGGGTAACCACGGAGCCCGGCCGGACCTTCCTCGACCGCATGATCGCCATGGTCGAGGGTGCCGAACGGCGCAAGACGCCCAACGAGGTCGCGCTCGAACTCCTGCTCCTGGCGCTGACCGCCGTCTTCCTGGCGGTCGTCGGCAACATATACCCGGTATCCGCCTACAGCGTCTCGTTCTCCGGTTCGGGCGCTCCTGCGAGCCTCACGGTGCTGGTCGCACTCTTCGTCTGCCTGGCCCCGACGACCATCGCGGCCCTCCTCCCGGCGATCGGGATCGCCGGAATGGACCGGCTCTTCCAGCGCAACATCGTCGCACTCTCCGGCCGGGCGATCGAGGCGGCAGGCGACGTCAATGTCCTGCTCCTCGACAAGACCGGGACGATCACCCTTGGAAACCGTCAGGCGGCGGAGTTCGTTCCGGTGGAGGGGCAGTCCCGGGACGAACTGATGCAGGCCTCCCTTCTCTCCTCGTATGCAGATGAGACGCCGGAGGGCAGGAGCATCCTTGCCCTTGTCCAGGAGAAGACCGGCACCGCACCGGCCTGCCCCCCGGATGCCAGGTTCATCCCGTTCTCGGCCGCCACCCGGGTGAGCGGCGCCGAGTGCGGCGGGACTTCGTACCTGAAGGGAGCCGCCGATGCGATCACGAGGATCGTCCCCGAGCGCGGAGGAGCGGTACCCCCGGACCTGGCGGCAAAAGTGAACGGGATTGCATCGGCAGGAGGGACGCCGCTCGTGGTAGCCAAGAACGAGACGGTCCTCGGCGTGATCTTCCTCAAGGATATCTTAAAGACCGGTATCCGGGAACGGTTTGCCGACCTCCGCCGGATAGGAATACGGACGGTCATGATCACGGGCGACAACCCGCTCACCGCGGCGGCAATCGCAGCGGAAGCAGGTGTGGACGATTACCTGGCCGAGGCGAAGCCGGACGACAAGCTGAGGCTGATCCGCGAGACGCAGGAAGAGGGCTACATGGTCGCCATGACCGGCGACGGGACCAACGATGCACCCGCTCTTGCCCAGGCCGACGTGGCGGTGGCCATGAACAACGGGACCCAGCCAGCGCGGGAGGCGGCCAATATCATCGATCTGGACAGCGATCCCACCAAACTGCTGGATATCGTCGAGATCGGCAAAGAGATCCTGATGACCCGCGGAGCCCTCACCACGTTCTCCATAGCAAACGACATCGCCAAGTACTTCGCCATCATTCCGGCCGCGCTGGTCGGGATCTACCCGCAGCTCGTCGTCCTGAACATCATGGACCTTGCTACCCCGCAGTCTGCCATCCTCTCCGCGGTCATCTTCAACGCCCTGGTCATCCCGCTCCTGATACCGATCGCGCTTGCCGGGGTGAAGTTCAAACCGATGCCGGCATCGAGGCTCTTTGCCTACAACCTGATCATCTTCGGCCTCGGGGGCCTCGTCGCTCCGTTCATCGGCATCAAAGCACTCGACCTCCTGATCGCCGGAGTCCTGTAGAGGTATACTCATGACAGAGATCTGGAAGGCAGCAAAAAGCAGTCTGTTCCTCTTCCTCGTCCTCTTCGTCATCACGGGGTTCGTCTACCCCCTGGCGGTAACGCTCATCGCCGGGGCGGCATTCCCGTACCAGGCGCACGGGAGCCTGGTCGTCGACGACCAGGGCCGGGTGATCGGTTCGGACCTGATCGGCCAGAACTTCAGTGCACCGTTCTACTTCCAGGGCCGCCCCTCGGAGACGCCGATCACCGCCTACAACGCCTCCTCCTCCGGCGGGTCGAACCTTGCACCCGGAAATCCCTTGCTCGTCGAGCGGATTGCAGAACGGGTGAGGTCTCTCCGGGACGCCGACGTGCAGGGCCAGATCCCGTCCGATCTCGTCATGGCTTCGGGGAGCGGACTTGACCCCGCGATCAGCCTGGATGCCGCGCTGGTGCAGGTCCCCGTCGTCGCAGAGGCACGCGGTCTCCCGGAGGGCGAGGTCCGTGCGCTCGTTCTCGCCCGGGCGGAGAGCCTGCCGGTCCCGTTCGTAGAGCCCTATGTCAATGTCCTCTCACTCAACCGTGAGCTGGATCGCCTGGACGGGAGGGACTGAACACGGCAGAAAGGACCGCTGAGGAAGGCCGCCCCCTGCCTGAAGATCTGCTTGTCGTTGCAGAGCGGGCGGAACAGAGAGCCGGGAAAGGGCAACTGACGATCTACCTGGGTTACGCCGCTGGCGTCGGGAAGACCTACGCGATGCTGGAGAATGCGCTCAGCCGCCGGAGCGACGGACTCGACATCGCGATCGGGTACGTGGAGACGCACGGCAGGGCAGAGACGGATGCGCTCGCCGCAAGGCTCGAAGTTATCCCCCCGATCTCCGTCGATTACCAGGGGTTGATGCTACGGGAGCCGGATCTCGATGCGATCCTCAAGCGGCACCCGCAAATCGTCCTCATCGACGAGCTTGCGCATACCGATGCTCCGGGAAGCCGTCACGCCAAACGCTACCAGGACATCGAGGAGATCCTTCACGCGGGGATATCGGTCTATACCACCGTCAACATCCAGCACATCGAGAGCCAGAACGACATCGTCGCCCAGATCACGGGCATCCGCGTCGCGGAAACAGTGCCGGACACGTTCTTCTACGATGCCGATGAGATCCGCCTGATGGACATCCCGCCGGAAGAACTCCGGATCCGCCTCCGTGCCGGAAAGGTCTATGTGCGGGATATGGCCGAGCAGGCCGTCCGGCGGTTCTTCAGCGTGGAGAACCTGCTGGCACTCCGGCAGATTGCCCTCCGGTTTATGGCGCAGGTCACCGACCGGCAGATGCTCACCCGCATGCGGGCCAGGGCCATCCCGGGACCATGGCCTGCCGGGGAAAGGCTCCTCGTGGGGATACGCCCCGGCCCGACGGCGGACCAGATGGTCCGTGCGGCGTACCGCCTTGCGGACAGGTTCCGTGCGGACTGGATCGTGATCTCCATCGGGACCGAGGAGGAGCAGAACCTCACGGACCAGGAGCGGCGGTGGCTCAACGACGCGATGGAGACGGCAAGGAGCCTCGGAGGGCGGGTCGTCCGCTACCGCGGGGGAGACATTCCGGGCGAACTGATCCGGTACGCCCGGCAGCACAACGTCACCATGATCATGCTCGGCAAACCCCGTGGGCTGGACATCTTCTACTCTCCCGTGTACCGCACCATGGTCCGGTCGAAGGGGATCGATATCTTCCTCTACGAACCCAAAGCGGCGGTAAGCATCCCTATCCACAGGCAGCTGCCGCAGTTTGTGAGCCCAAACCTCATCGTCAGCGCGGTACTCATCACACTCGTGACAATCGCGAATTACTTCCTGCGAAACGTCATCAGTCCGTCAAACCTGCTCATCATCCAGCTGATCCCGGTGGTGGCGGCAGCGCTCTTCTTCCGGCGAAGGACAGCGATCATTACCGCTATCGCAAGCATCCTGGTCTTCGACTTTGCGTTTGTGGTGCCTTATTACACGCTTACAATCGACGACTGGGAGTTCTTCATCTCGTTTGTGGGATATGTGGTCATCGCGTTCATCATCAGCAGTCTCGCAACAAGGCTCCGCTATCTGCTCCCGCAGATACGAAGGAGCGAGGCAAAGGTTGAGGCCGTCGCCGTCCTCTCCCGGGACCTGGTGAACGTCGCGCACCGCCAGGAGATCTTCGATACGCTTTACCGTCATATGAAGCAGTTCAGCGAGGGTGCATTTGCCATTTTTACGCCGGGTGTGGGGGGGCTTTTCATGAGCGTAGGGGATCCAGATTATCCGCTCACCCAGAAAGAGCGGATGATCGCCCAATGGGCATTCGAGAACTGCCGGACAGCGGGCAGAGGCACCGAAACACTTCCAACAGGCGTAGGGCACTATGTTCCGATGAGGGCGTTTGCCGTTACGTTCGGCGTCCTGGCGTTCGCGTTCAAGAACCCGGATGAGGTGCTTACACCGGAGAATAAAGATATTCTCCAGACCATGGCATACCTTGGGGCTCTGGCTCTGGAACAGGTAGAGTGAGCGAACCGTCCCGGCCGCCGGTGCCCACTGTCGAGAGCCGCTGCAGGTCAAAGCCCGATACGGCAGGTGATGCCGGGAAGTAAACCAGATTCTGGAGAGGTATGGACGATCTGAGACGCAACCTCTTCATTCCGGAACCCCGTAGGCCCCGCGGGCGCCGATCCCGGTAGATCCGGGCCCTACGGCCAAGGAAGACGACATCCCCCCAATCAGAAAGAGATACTGCTTTTTCTGGAGTATTACCGCCAAACAGGAGGGGGGTGCGCATTCAGCCGGGTTACCGCACCGTTGCGATCATCTCGATCTCGACCCTCGCCCCTTTCGGGAGGCCGGCGACCTGCACCGTCGCCCGTGCGGGGTAGGGCTCGTTGAAGTACCCGGCGTAGACGGCGTTGACCGTATCGAAGTCCGCGAGATCTGTGAGGTAAATCCGGGCCTGGACGACGTCCGCGAAGTCGAGGCCGGCTTCGAGCAGCACGGCCCGCAGGTTCTCCATCGCCTGCCTCGCTTCACCGTCGACGGTATCGGAGAGGTTGCCGGTGGCCGGGTCGAGACCGATCTGCCCCGAGATAAAGAGGTAGTCCCCGCACTGCACGGCCTGGCTGTACGGCCCGATGGGCTCCGGCGCGTTCTCCGTGTAGAGAGCTGCGTGTACCGGAACGGGCGGGGCGGAGGATACGATCGCGTATATGCCAAATCCTGCAAGGAGGCCGCATGCAAAAATGAGGACCGGGATTATCGTGCTGCCGTCCATAACCTATCTATCCTGTCTGCCCGGGACCGGAGCGTCCATATGAGGTGTTCGATGCGCCGATACGTATACCTTTGGAGGAGAGCGGGGGGCTGGTGCCGGGAGACAGGATGAAAAGCATGCGCCCGCATACTTACACGCTGAACAAAAAGCAAATAAGAAACGGCAGGTGTCTGGTATCACTCCTGAACAGATCTTAATAACTGTGGTGGGCTGCTATCTCAATGTAAGCCCCTGCTATGGCAATCTTCGGTCGGGTTCATCCCGAAGTGCTGATGGTCGGCCGGAGCCCATGAAGTAACTATATTATACCCATCAGTGTTTTTAGATACAGTAGCAATCAGCGGCATTGATCGGCACTGGTTTTACCAGGGGCTACCTGTGAAAAAATCGCTGGCGTTCCAATAGGTTTCAATCGCAATCTTATGCGCAGGATCACTGTATGGGATCTCTCAAGCATTATGGCAGAGCCGTCAACTCCATCCGGGCCGACCAGATCAACGAGCGCCCGGGCGACGGTGGGCGCATCCGGCCCGCGCAAAGAGGGCAGTTGCCGTGCAACGTGGCGATCTGTAGAAACGGTCGGGCTGGCACTCATCCGGCGACGGCAGGAAAGCCCTCGAGACCGCTCGGATCGGCACAGTGGATGATTGTGAATAGCCCGACGAACGCAACTGCAATCCCCGGTCTGGAGATTTCCATCTCCACGAACGGTACTGAGACAGTCAAACATGAAGGCAGCGCGGATCACTCGCCGGCGGGAAGTGTCATGAAGGACACCTCCGGAGCACGGCTATGAAGAAGATCACCGGTATACTCGCCGTGATTGTGCTGCTGGTGGGGTCTGGCGCATGGTTTTGGGGCATCCAGGAGCCCGGACCGGAAGAGATGGATTCCATCATCGTAGCGTATTCGCCGTTTGAGTCAACCGCGCTTTTCTGGATCGCCGAAGACCGGCACTTTTTCGAGGAGAACGGCATCGATATAACCCTGCGTGAATACGATTCCGGAGCGGCTTCGCTGGCCGGGGTGGTGAACGGTGAAGCGGACATTGCCGTGGGGGTATCCGAGTTCCCCCTTGTCCGGAAGGCGTTCCAGAACGCAAACATAAGTGCGATAGGAAACATCGACAAGGGTGAGTTCATCTATCTTGTCGCACGGCAAGACCGGGGAATCACGAATGTATCCGACCTTAGGGGTAAACGAGTCGGGACCACGATAGGGACCGTATCGGAATTCCATCTCGGAAGGCTTCTCATGCTGCATGGCATGACGATGCAGGACATAACCCTCATTGACATCGAAACTCCGGCAGGGTGGGTGAACGCTGTTGCGGACGGAGATATCGATGCCATTTCAACCGCCCAGCCGTATGCTAATGCGGCCGGAGACCGGTTGGGCGCGAACGCTGTTGTCCTGCCGGCGCAGGGTAGCCAGCCCGTCTTCGGGCTGATCGTCTCCACCGATGACTGGATAAGAGATCATCCCGACCTCGCGGTCAGGTTTCTTATGTCATTGGCACAGGCTGAGGAATACATCCACACTCATCCGGCCGAATCCCGGGCTATCGTGCAGAACCGGTTGAACCTCGATGCCGGGTACATAGATACGGTCTGGCAGCAGAACCAGTTCACACTCTCGCTTGACCAGTCGCTCATCACCGCGATGGAGGGCGAGGCACGGTGGATGATAGCCAATAACCTCACGAATGCAACGAATATCCCGGATTTCCACGATTATATCTCCACGGAGAGCCTTTCAAGCGTGAAACCGGCATCGGTGAACATCATCGGAATACAGTGAGCGACCATGAAGATCAGGACACAGTTGATCATCAGCACCGTGGTTTTCGGGCTGGTTTTGCTCATCATCGCCGTTTCGGTGGTCATCACGGACCAGCAGCTCGATCACCTCAACCGGCAGGAGCAGATCGCAAGCAAACTTGCCCAGGGAGCGAACGATCTCAGCTATCTCTCAACCGAATACCTCCTCTACCGTGAGGATTTGCAGCGCACGCGGTGGGAATCGGTGTATACCTCGTTCTCATCCGATCTCTCGGAGCTCGACCCCCAGACTCCGGAACAGCAGGCACTGGTCGTCAATATCCGGGGCAACCAGAACCGGCTCAAGGAAATCTTTGACAGCGTGGCCCAGGTCTATGCGACCTTCCCCGCATCGCCTGATCCGGCAACGGAACCTGTTCTGCAGGTATTGTGGAGCCGGATGGCCGTTCAGACGCAGGGTATGGGTGCCGACGCCACGCAGCTCGCGCGCATCCTGCACCAGGAGAGGGTGCAACTGGAACAGGCCAACACCCTCCTGATCTTCGCCCTGATGGGCACTTTCGCCGCGTATATCTTCACCAGCTACATCCTCTTCTACCGGCGCACTCTGGTGGCGATCGAGAGTCTCCAGAAGGGAGCACGAATCATCGGGTCCGGCAACCTCGATTACGCCATCGTCGAGACCACCGATGACGAGATCAGTGATCTGTCACGCTCGTTCAACCGGATGGCCGCAGATCTCAAAGGGGTCACCGCTTCGAAAGCGGATCTCGAACGAGAAGCTGCCGAGCGCAAGCAGGCCGAGGAGGCTCTCCAACGCCAGACCGAAGACCTCGCCCGGCTGAACCGGGATCTCGAGTCCGCTCACCGGGAGACGAACCTTTACCTGGATATCCTGACCCACGACATCGGGAACACCGAGAATGTCTCGAACCTCTACGCCGACCTGCTCATCGACTCCGTGGAGGGGGAGGCGGCCGGGTATGCAGAGAAACTCCGGCGGAGCGTCAGGAAGAGCATCGAGATCCTGGGCACAGTCTCAACCATCCGGAGGATTTACCGGGGACCGCCTGAACTCCGGGCGACCGAACTCGACGCAGTCATCCGGGAGGAGATCGGCCACTATCCCAACAGCAGCATCCGTTACGAGGGCGCTCCATACCTGGTGCAGGCCGATGACCTCCTGCCGGAAGTCTTCGGAAACCTGATCGGCAACGCGGTCAAGCACGGGGGTCCCGACGTCGCAATCACCGTCCGGACCGAGGAGGAGAACGGGTTCGTGCAGGTAACGGTCGAGGATACCGGCCCCGGCGTACCGGATGCGGACAAGCAGGCGATCTTCCACATCTACGAGCAGAAGAAGCGGGGCGTCGGCGAAGGCCTCGGCCTCTACCTGGTGCAGATCCTGGTCGAACGCTACGGCGGCAGGGTCTGGGTCGAGGACCGGGTGTCCGGCCGTCCGGAGGAAGGGGCGGCGTTCCGGTTCACGCTCAGAAAGGCGTGAGATCCGACCTGGAGTAAAGGGTCTCCGATTATTCAACGAATTGATCGGGGACTCATAAAAATACGATAGCCATGCAAACCGAATCTTCTTGAATCAGGCGCTTTTAGGACATCGCTCTCTAATCAGGGCATTATCTCCCGGATCTCCATCTTTGTACCCGGTGCTGTGACCATCGTGGAATGCCCGGTTAACCGGATCTCAGACAACTGTTTCGGATGAATTATATAGGTTAAAATTGATTATATAATATTTTCCATTTGGAAAAATCTTTGATTCGGTGTGATCAGTGATTCCAAACGAAATATTGTTCAGATTGTTAAAACAGCCGGATTTCCGGGGTGTTAAGTTACAATGACAGATACCGACAAACTAAACAAAATTCTAGATAGATGCAAAGATGTTGCGTCTGTCGCCGCCGATAAGGCAACCGTAATGGCCGACTCCGCATCAGCCAGTGTTTCAGCAGGTATCAAGGAGATGCGCGAGGAATCTGCAGCATCTTCGCGTACGGACGACGGCAACTGTTCCCGGGACGGCGATGCTCGCGCAGCGGCGAAGGCGGGGGAGTGCGTCCTCTCCGGCGAGCTGGCCGTGTCTGGTGCGGCGGAAGATGCACCGGAGATAACGGTCAGGCATTCTGCGGGCGAGGTCGTGAAAGGATGCGTGCACAAGAGAATCGACGGATTCAAGAGCGGCCTGCAGAATAAAAAACTCCTGATGACCGCAGGAACCATGGCCCTGGTCTGGCTGGCTCTTACCATACTTCCGGCCATAGGGTTCAATCCGGCGCCCGTGCAGTCCCTCTCCTTCCTGACCTTCGCGCGGGGAGGGCTCTCCGGCGGCGTGCCCGGGTTTATCGGCGGCCTCATCGGAAAGGGCCTGATCGCCTACTTCGTGACGCTGCTCGTCGTCGGAGGGATATCCGGCGAGAGCATCATGTCGAATGTCCGGTCAATTGCCGGACAGTTCTCCGGAGGAAAGTGGGATCTGGCGGCGATCTCCCCGCTTCTCGTCGGCGGCGGGGCGGCTCTCTTCGTCTACAACTTCCTCGCGGGGACGTCGACGATCATGAATTGCATGGTGGGAATCGTGGCGTTCCTCATCGCGGCCCGGGCGCTGGCGAACAAAGCGGGATGCGTGCGGCAGGTCTTTGCCGCGGTCTTTGCGAAAAACGGCAGGGCCGACTCCGGGCTGGTCACGAAGGTGATGGCGGGATGGGCCGGAGGGTTCGCTCTCGGCGTCATCCTCTCCGTCTTCGGGGGGTACACCTGTTACATCGCCGGATTCGTCCTCCTGGTGGTCGGTGCCGTCCTCATGGTTACCGTTCAGAAGCAGGCGGGAGGCGTCCCGGCATGAGGCCGATGGCGAAACTGCTGCTCGTGCTCCTTGCAGCCTCACTGCTCTCGGGAACCGCGGCTGCAAGCTACTCGCTCACCGATACCAACAGCTACGACTACAAACTGGCGAGCAAGTACATCCACAGCATGGAAGGCGACGAATACGTCGTCGAGATGCCGATCGATGTCTACAGGAAAGGGACGGACGACCTTCTTGCAACCGAAAACACCCTGCTGATCATCGGCAACCTCGGGAGGGTAGACCCCGAAGCGGAGCGGCTTGTCCTGACCGAGATCCCGACAGACGTTTACAGCTACACCTACCAGGGCGACGCAGGCGGCGGCGAGATCAGGCAGATTACGGGAAAAGTCACCGCCGGCCGCTACATGTTCACCGAGTTCGGGATAAACCTGAAGTACAAGACGGCGGGGGAGTATGCCGCCTACCTGAAGACCGAACTGGAAAAATCGGTTGAGACTTCCAGCGCAAATATCGAGTACGTGGATACGACCATAAACGGACACCGCGTCGTCGGTGTGCGCGAGTTGACGGACGACCTCAACTGGGCGGCCGGCGGCGACGTCTCGGACAATCACCTGGAGAACACGTTCACCTACTACGTGATCCGTGAGGACTTCTACCCGGCGGGTTCGGGGCTTGCCTACTTCAAGATACGGGGCCATGTCGGTCTCGAGCATGACAACGGCCGGAGTTTGACGTATGATCCGCTTCCCTCGGAGAGCCAGGTGGCTACGGCACGCTCCGAGATGAGTAAGGCTTACCAGGAAGCGAACCAGGTCGTGGACTCGGTTATCGCCGATGCGGCGAACGCAAAACCAACGCTTATCGTCGGGAACTATGAAGAGGTCTTCGGCGGCTACGGCGCCGGCTCGTTCACCATCAACACTCCGGGCGGGGGCGCCGGCGAGACCGAATACGGCATACCGCTCGTGGTCGTGACCGGTATCTTCTCCGCGGGGGCCGCGGTTGCGGGCGCTGCAGCGGCGGCCGGCGGCGGCAAAGGCGGCAGCGAGACGGAGCGCACCAGCACCTACAAGATGAGGATCCGCAAAGACTTTGAGGATTACATCGTCTGCGGGAAGAGCCCCGAGACCATATACGCCCAGATGGTCGAGATCACCGCGGAAGGCGAGACGATCGAGAGGGACGACCTTACCGCGACGCTCTCGATAACCTCCGGCGGCGGGCTCCGGGTCGAAGACCCGGCGCTCGCCGGCAGCTACATGGGAGCCTTCGTATCTGCGGATGAGAACGAGCTCGCGGAAGAGGGCATCGTCAGGGTGGCCTACACAGGAAAGGGCGGATCGTTCACGAACAACATCCATTTCCGGATCATCGGCGAGCCGAGAGTCACGTTCCCCGAGCAGGGAGAGGCCATGGACATGCGGCTGAACGTCCTCTACGGCGACGGCAAGACCTACGATGTCGAGGTCGAACTCGTCGACTTCATAGAGCCACCGAAGGAGGTCACGATCACTCAAGCCGACGAGGCGCCGTTCACGAGCTCCTTAGAGAAGATCGACGAGACGCACTATGTTGCAAAGATCGTCAACACGAGCCCGTTGCCCGAGAAGGGAGCGCCGGTGACGAGATACGGTGCGAGAGTCATCGCCACCCGCGAGGATGACGAGGTCGTCGAGGAAGCGTTCACGGTGATCTTCTACCCCGAGGGTCTCAGCGTCACCGACGTCGTCTACGACAAAGAGGGACACGCCCAGTTTGCGGCCTACGACGATCGGGACACGGAAGAGGACGACGTTGCAGTGACCGGGTTCATCGTGAACCTCGCCGTCAGGGTGACCGAGAACGGGAAGGAAGTGGTGAAACTCCTGGACGGGACCGAGTACGCGCCCGAGTTCGGCGAGATCAAGGGAACCGAACCGAGAACGGAGGTCCTTGCCTCGAAGTTTAAGTACACCATCGAGAAGAAGCCGGACAACACCAACAAGGCCTACAAGTTCACCCCTGCCCAGCAGATCGGTGAGGACGAGAGGAACCCGTACTTCCTGGAACTCCCGATCACCTGCGAGTACGGTGACGAGACCTACGAGCTCGATCTCCCCATCCGACTCATCGGGGATAAACTCGGGGTGCGCAAGGACCGCGAGACCGAACTTGCGAACCTGAAGAAGAGGATCCAGAAGTTCGGCATCAATCCGGACACCGCCCGGTTCCTGCGGGAGAACGTGCAGAACTTCACTGCCGCCGAGCTCCGCCTGATGAGCAAGAAGATCGTTTACGACTCGATCGTCTACTACACCCAGGAGTCGGCGGACTTCATGGAGACCGCCCAGACCATGGACGACTGGATCACCTTCCTCTCCGTCGTCAAGTGGTTCGGCGACCAGGCGTTCTCGTACCTCATGACCATCTACACGGGGCCTGCGGGAGAGGCGATCCTCACCCCCACAAAGGAGCTTACGGTCGAACTGATCGGCGAGATGTCGGCCGACCTCTTCATGGGTAACGGGGTGAGCTGGGACCAGATCAAGGTCGGTACGCACATCTCCGAGATGATCGAGAACTACACCAAGTCGTGCTTCGAGGATCTGGCGACAGCGAACCCGAAGAAGCTCGCCCAGGTGATCGCGGGGCTCTGCGTCTTCAACCTGGTGCGCCACTACACCTTCGATCTCGACGAGAACGGGAAACGCAGCCTGTACAATGCGATCATCTCGTCGTTCTCCGACATCTCGCTCGAGTTCTTCAAGAACAAGTTCTCGGGCTTCCTCAAGGGCAAGGTCAACGACCCGAATTCGAGCATCTCCAAGCTCCTGAACTCGTCGGCGGCCAGGATGCTCGAGGACATGATGCCGGAGGGGAAACTCGCGGTTCCGGGCGTGAACACCCTCACGGAAGACGTAGCGGTAGGCCCCATCCTCCAGAAGTACGTGGAGGAGATCTTCGGCTTCGGTGCGTCCTACGTGACGCAGGAGTTAGGAACGGCGGCTGCCGAGACCCTCTATGTGAAGGTGAAGGTCGGCGTCCCCAATTCGGACCGGGAGATCGACTGGTACGTCTTCATAGACCCGATCAAAGCGGCCGACAAACTCCTGGATTACATCTTCACGTCGCTCTACGAGAAGTTCCCGTTCCCGACCGCGGAGCCGGGAGAAGCCTGCAAACCTCGCGACCCGCTCTACATGGACCCGTCGACCAACCAGCGGATCGGATGATCCCCGGTCGATCTTTTTTTTGCGACTGTTCGCCCGGGGTCGTTCGGCTCCGGGGTTGCACCGGATTTCGGATCGGTTCATGAGGCCGTCATAGAGTTGCCTTCGTTGAAGTCCAGAAAGAGGTTGCCGGCGATCGGGTCCGCGTATGCAGGCACCCGCGCCTTCACGTCGTCGCATACCGCTGATTCCTCGGTCATGCAGAGACTCCGGCAAGGAGGGGCAGGGCGGCGAGGAACGGGATCCGGGGGAAACTCAGAGGATAGAGCCGGGTCGGGGATGGTTAAGGTATGGGTTGGAGATGGGTCAAAGAGCGGCGACCGGCCTCTATCCATTGCCTTCCCGCAGCAGGGTGGAGATGTCTTTCTCGGTCCTGCAGAGGCGCACCATCGATTGTGCAATCCGGTAAGGGTCAACCTCTTCCCCGAAGAAGAACTGAAGCCTCGTCCATCCGAACGGGTCGGTAACCAGCTCGACCCGTTGCGTATCCGGGATCGCTGTGGAAAGATGATCGCGGAGTCCGGGCAGGAAGTCCGCAACCTTCGGGTACTCTCTGTGTCTGACCTGTATCTCGATACTGATCGAATCCTTCCAGTCGCCAAACTCGTAGTGCACCGCTGCCGGCCACCCTTCGCGGTATACGCGGACGTTCTCCCTGGTCGCATGCGTTGAGAATATGGGCGGCTTTAACTTCGAGAACTTCTCGACGATCAACCGGAGCCGCAACCTCTGTCTCTTTATCTCCGGATCCGCCTCTCCCGATACCAGGAAGCGAGAATGGTAGAAGTACTCGTGCCTGCTGAGCCGGTAGCGCTCGACCACCAGCAACCGCAGATCGAGATCGCTGTGTTCGTTGAGGTAACTGAACTCCCGGATAAGGTCGTTCGGGGCAGCGTCGAGGACGATGATGCCCCGGATCTGCCCGGCTCTCAAATACGAGGCAACGTTGCTCTTCAGCAGGGCGAGCCGATCTTCGGGATTCTCTTCTCCTTCTGCGCCGGCCATAGATTGCAATGCTTCTTCGAGAAGGCCTGCAGATCTCTCGTTCACCTCGTCGGGCGTAAGTCTGCCCATTGCAGAGAGGTAGTCGCAGAGCCGGCCGACTGCTTCACGCCGCGACTCCTCGTTGCGGGACAGTTTCACCTCGACGATGACCGGCAGCCCATTGCTGTCGATGAGAAGGATATCGGCGAATCCGCCTTCGAACGGAAACTCCCGGCTGATCGTGACGAGCGCGGAATCGCCCCGGTCGACGAGGAGCACCGGATGCCCGGCCAGGATCTCCTGCAGTTCGTACTCGTTCCTGAAGGGTTCCGGCTGCTGGGCCAGCTCGCTCCCTTCGCCTATTCGTATCGCAGGCATCGAATCTCCATAGCGAATATGGCGGGAGAGGTTGATATGTTTATCAATAGAACGGGTATCGCGTCATTCGCGTATCAGGCAGCGCCATCGCGAAGTTACCGCCCGCGCTCCTGCTCGATCTCATGCAACAAGGAGATCCCGGGTAACCGATCTCCGGATCTCCGGGCGGAGTGCCGCCTCCGGCACGACGTCCACGCCGGACCCGAGTTTTTCTTCGAGGTACTGTGACAACCCGACGAAGTCGAAGAGATCCGCACCGGAACCGAACTCGACAAGTACGTCGATATCGCTGCCCTCCTCCTGTTCCTCACGGGCATACGACCCGAAGAGAGCGATACGCTCGACATGATAGCGCTCTCTGAGTTCGGCCTTCAGGGAGCGGAGGATCTCGAGGACTTCGGTGCGGGTTTTCATGTGCGTCACGCTCCTGCTGTATGTCCTCTTACGCTCGCGGATTGGTTTAATCTATTGTTCTCCGTGGGAGCATCGGCCCCGGCCACCTCCCGAACAATCTGACAGTGGCAAAAATCCGGGCTGGTAACTCCAATATCAGGAATCCGATCCTGGCATCGTACGTCGCAAAGGGGCTGCTGCCATACCGCGGCCTCGGCTCCGGCATCAAACGGGCACTCGAAGACTGGCCCGAGATCGACTTTGCCGATGACCGGGACGGCTGTCTCTTCACCGTCACTGTTCACCGAAAGGAGGAGAAAAGTTCGGAGAAAAGTTCGGAGAAAAGTTCGGAGAAAATCCTCGCGCTCCTGAAGGCAGAACCCCGGCTGGCAGCCAGAGAGGTCGCAGAAAGGCTGGAAATCACGCAGAGAGCGGTTGAAAAGCAGATCGCCAAACTTCGTGAAGATGGTCGGCTCCGTCGCATCGGCCCTGCCCGGGGCGGCCACTGGGAGGTGCTGGAATGACCTTCACCGAAGCAAGCCTCATCCCCGGGACAGGTGAGCCGCCACATAATCGAGGGGAAAGACCGGCTCCGTGAGGAGATGTTGCCCGGGTTACCTGAACCTGCTCGTGACACGGGAGTAAAACAAAAGAACAAACTACCGTCCCACAACGGAACGGTAGCGAGTATAACAGGTACACATACTGCACAATCTCATAAGTGGTTTTTGGTGTCACCGATCCAGAATGCGCCGTTATAGGCAAGTGAAAAAATGAGACGTTCTCCCCGCCATCACTGCGCCGCCTTCTTCTCCTGAACCGGGGGATTCTTGATCGTAACATCGACCGACTTCGAGTTCTTCCCGCGAACCTCCACCTTGTACGTCCCCGGCGCCGGGAACTTGTGCGCGAAGAACGTGTAGGTCTGCGGGCCGCCGGCCGAGAGATCCTGCTTCTTGTTGACCATCTCGCCGTTGATCCACAACTGCGCCTTGAAGTGCGTGTTCCAGTCCGAGGAGGGGATGCCCTCGTTGTCGAACCAGTAGCCGATGCTCACCGAAACGTTCGGGAAGAAATACACGTTGCCCTTCTCGTCGCGGCCGCCGCCCGTGCTGCCGCTGACCGTGGCAGTCGCTTCGACGGAGTTGATGGTTGCATCCCGATATGTAGGAGCCATGCCCCCTCATTTATAAAAGTAGTATAATAAATTACCTCTCTGCCGCATTACTGCTCGCAGGTCCGTCAATACCGCGTGCGGGATCGTTTTGCCGCTATCCGGATTCGCATGCGGATGTTGAGCACTCTTGAGATTCGCAATCGTAAATTCCGGATACGAGGAATATGAAAAAATCGTGTTAGTGTTGATCTAGGGTGGGGTCGTATACTGAGGCTGTTATGGGCGGACTATAGACCAGAAGTACCGCTACGTGAGTAAAGTGCCCGTTAAGAGTACGGCTAGAATGAGCGTAATTATCCCGCCCATGAGATGCGCTCTCTTCCACAGGAGAAGACTACTATTATCCTCATCGGACGGCAACCCATGCAGGAATCTCACGATGAAAGGCCACAGCAGGACACTTACGCCGACGAATAAAAGGGATGTTGCGGTAATGATAGTCACCCCCGGGAGGATACGTGTTGCGGTGGAGACTGATCGTGGAGCGGTCAAGAGAAGCCCTAGATCGAATGTGGCGTAATACAGGACCGTAATAAGCATAGATACGACCACAGCGGCTGGAAAAAACAAAATGAGCAATAACATGTGAATGAAAGGCGCAGAGACTCGTTGTAACATAAACAACCGAAGCCTTGTAGGAGGATGTGTCATACGTGCGAGGAGCCACCTCCATCGGGAAACCGGCATGGAATACAAACTTAACGCTCTGACAAGTGGTGCCGATGCCCCTTGGCACCGGGCTGCAACACAGTCGGCCGCAAGTTCCGAATACCAGAGGGCTGCCAGTGGTAAGAAGATAATACTCGCAACCCACATCAGGGATGTCAGCAAAATTATGAATAGCCCCGGGAGAGCTATGAATAGAAAATTACGATGTATCACTAGAAGCCATGCAAATATATTGATAATAAATTCCCCGGGCGGCATCGATCCAGAGAGTTCGATGAACATTGGCTGAAATGAAGTCACGAGGGCTACGATGAAAAACGGGACAACGACCGTAACAACAAAGAGGACGGGCCAGAAGTTGAGCAGGATTCGAAAACCGCTTCCCGCACCGGTGATCAGGGTGTCACCGTTTCGGACATGGGCGATCTCATGAAGGAGGACTCCGCGAGCACTCTCGTTATCCGTTTTCCAGAGTTTCATCACACCCCCCATGAGGCCCATACCCGCCTTTTGAAAACTGCTGGGATAGATGAAAACTACCTGATCCGTGCGCATCGGGTTGTTCAATATGGAAACATCGGGCAGGTAGTTCCGGATAAACGCGGAAATCTCTGGGATGGTTGCGATCTGAACTTCGTCTGTAAGGCCATATTTCCGCCGTATGTACGATCGTCTGATAGACGGAGCTACAAGAGAAAGAACGCCGATGATTATGATCAGCAGTGGGAAAATCTCAAAAAAATTTGCTAATCGAAAAAGAAATCCAAACGGAACGAGCTCCTCGCCTGGAAGAGGGGTCGTAGAAAGCATGTCGGAAAGCAATATCAGGAGAAAATTCAGGTTAAAACGAAAGGTTGCTATAAAGATTATAAGCCATATCCAGAGATAAGGAGGGAGGAGGTATAGTTTTCCTTCCTCTGGAACAATATTCATGTACTTTCCTTAAGGCGCCCGATAGCCTCCATGGTTCCGTCAGGCTGTTCCAATAGTGCGCGGATTATCCGATATGCGATGCAGCCACGCTCTTCTTCCGGAAGAGGGATATCTTTCAGTTGTTCATCGATGATCGATACTACCTGCCTGAGTGAGTAAATCGGTTCTTGCACCCGATCTGCACCTTGCTGAAGTTCGGGTTCGACAAGAACCTCTTTTGTCCGGTCATGTAGCGAGAGGATATTACAGACCGTCGTCAGGGTGTTGTTTATTGATGCCGTCGAACCCAGGAGGTTGAGAATGTATGGAACTGCGGCAAAAATTCCCGCAAGAACGTGGGGAAGAAGAAAGACCATTCCCCCGGGCACAAACGAGCCTTCAGGGGCGTTATCCGTCTTGAAAAGTGCCTCCCGCTGTTTCCCCCCGGCGATAAAAGCACTGACAAGCAACGGGGCGAAATCAGACTCGTCGGGTATCGCATTCTCGGCAAGATGAATCGACCACAGTTGAAGTGACGACGACAGCTGTTCAGGCGCCATACCCTTCTCACCCAGCTTCAGCGGGGCACTAGAGTACATATGAGCATATAAAATTATGGAATAAAACAAGGCAATGATCTCATGGTGAAAAAACGCAGAAAAGCGCCTTGTCTGGCCGGGGCTCACTTTGTTTGCCCCGACCACCTCCCGAACAACCTGAATGTGCGGGGATATAACCCAAATTCCAGATGCGAGGGATGGGATTCGAACCCATGGACCCCTGCGGGAGTGGATCTTAAGTCCACCGCCTTTGGCCGGGCTTGGCTACCCTCGCTCAAGAAGAGAACCAATACCTATTGTCAATGGAACGTATTAAGTCCGACGCCCGGCCGGGTCTTCGGCGAAAACCGGGTCCGGCAGGCCCTCTCCGTCTCAACCCCCGGGCCCAAAGGTATTTGAGGCCGGGCCCGGAAAGCTGGAAACCGCCATGGAGACGAACCGTAACCCGGACAGGCCCGAAGTGCCCTACTGGCACGTCTGGACCGATGAGGACGGCGTGAGCCGCCAGGACCGCTGCAGGATGAGCAACTTCGAGTTCGCGAGCATATCGAGCGGTGCCGCGCCGTCGTGGATCGACAGGCTGAGCAACCCGGCCGCCCATGTGGTCGTCCTGGTCCTGCCCGCGGGCTGGGTCGGCGAGTGGCACGAGAACCCCGAACCGCAGTGGATCGTGCCCATATCGGGCCGCTGGTTCGTGGAGACGATGGACGGCACGCGGGTGGAGATGGGGCCGGGGGAACTCTCGTTCGGGAACGACCAGAACACCCGGCCCGACGAGCGGGGACAGAGGGGCCACCGTTCGGGGACCGTGGGCGACGAGCCGGCGGTGCTGATGCTCGTCCAGGTGGAGCGGGCTCCGGCACGGAGCCGGCCCTGCCTGCCCGAATAGGGTGCGACCCCGGTCTAGGCCGCCAGCCGCCGTACCACCCTCGCCAGCCGGTGCATCCCCTCGGCGATCTCCTCCTCGCCGGCCGCCGAGAAGTTCAGGCGGATCGTGTCCTCCCCGCCGCCGCCCACAAAGAACGGCGCACCGGGGAGGACCGCGACGCCTTCTTTGACGCCCTCGCAAAAGACCTCCATCGACGAGACGCCGTCCGGCAGGGTCGCGGTCATGAACATCCCGCCCTCGGGGTTGGTGTGGGTCGTGCCCGGCGGCATCAGGTCGTCGAGGAGATCGCAGATCAGCCGGCAGTGCCTGCCGTAGACCGCCGCGACGCGGCGAACATGGGCGTCGAGATCGTGCGTTACGAGGTAGCGGTGCAGGATCACCTGGCAGAGGAAGTTCGAGTGCAGGTCGGCCGCCTGCTTCGCGACGTTGAACTCCCGGAGGACCGGTGCCGGCGCGTACAGCCAGCCGATCCGCATCCCCGGGGCGACGATCTTAGAAAACGACCCCGAGATCACCGTCTGGTCCGGGAGGTAGCGCTTCACCGGCAGCCGGGGCTTCCCGTCGAAGAAAAGTTCTCCAAAAGCGTCGTCCTCGTAGAAGACCGTCTCCGTCCCCTCGAGGATCTCCGCGACGGCCCGCCGCTTCTCCTGCGAGTAGGTCCTCCCCGAAGGGTTCTGCGAGTTCGGGATGCCGTAGAAGAACCTGGGTGAATGCTCCCGGACAAGCGACTCGAACGCCGCGAGATCCGGCCCGTCCTCCTCGAGCGGAACCGAATAGAAGTCGGGCTCGTAGAGGGAGAAGGCCTCGATAGCGCCGAGGTAGCCGGGCCGCTCCATCCCGACGGCGTCCCCGGGGTCGAGGAAGATCTTCGCGACCAGGTCAAGGCACTGCTGGGAGCCGTTCACGATCTGGATCTCCTCAGGCGTCGCCGGGAGGCCGAGCCTTCTCCGATAACGGTCGGCGATGAACTCCCGGAGCGGCCGGTAGCCGTCCGTCGTCGTGTACTGCAGCGCCGTCCGGCCCTCTTCGGCGAAGACCTCGCGGGCCGCCTCCCGGATCCCCTCGACGTCGATGTAAGCCGAGCCCGGCAGGCCGCCGGCGAACGATATCACTCCGGGGACCGTCGAGACGCGGAAGAGCTCCTTGAGGAACGACTCCGGGATCCGCCTCATCCGGGAAGAAAACCGGTACTCCATGAACCAGTGTTGGACGTCTCAAAAGAAAAAATGCCATCCCGCCCTACTGGAGCACGAGGTAGGCGAAGACCGAGAGCAGGAACGCGAGCACGAGGATCATGAAACTGATCGGGGCGATGAACGCGAGCATCGCGTTGACGGTGCTTGCGAGCTGCGAGACCCGCTGCGACCCGAAGACGACGATCCCCTCGCACGAGGCCGTTGCCGCCCCCACCCGGGCCGGAGCGAGGTCGGCGACCGCTTCGGTGACCGCCTGCTCGACGTACGGGACGATCTCCTTCGCCGGAACCACGTAGCCGACCGGGTTCTTGCCGCTGACGGTATTCACCGTGTGCGTGTCGGTGGTCATGATCTCGGCCTCATCGACGAATTCGAGCACCACCGCGAGCAGGCGTTCGCGGACACCCTGGGCCATGTTGTTCCCGTCGACCAGGACGTAGGCCGCCTTCTTCCCGCCGACCTCCGTCGCCAGCACCTGCACCCCGAGCGACCCGAACCCCTGCTCGCGGGAGAACGGGACCCGGACGTGGGAGACCCCGATCGCGAGCGGCTCCGCGGGGAGGTCCCGCGCGACGGCGAACCCCTCGTGTGCGGCGGCGATGTACTCCGTCGCGATCCGCGTCGCCGGGAGGACCGGGGAACCCACGCTGGTCATGCAGTTGTGGGCGTCCACGAAGGCGACATGGGAGAAGGAACCCCGCCCTTCCGCCATGATCGCCATCCCGATCGAGTAATCGAGGTCCTCCGTCCGCTCCGGGGACCGGGTGCTCACCATCAGGAGGGCGTCCCCGAACCGCTGGCAGAGGATCGCCACGGAGCCGGAGACCACCCGGACCGGGCGGCTCGCGGTGCCTGAGAAGGTAAGCCCCTCCCGGGACGCCTCGACGGCGCAGGCGATCTTTTCTATCTCGCTCTCCGAGACCAGGTTGAAGTCATGGGTGGCGCAGCCGTGCGCGACCAGCGTCTCCTCGGGAAACGTGTCGTGGAGGAGCCGGGGGAGGTTGCCGCCGCCGACGTCGCCCATCGGTCCGGGGTGGACGTTCGGGACCGTGAAGAGGACATCCCTCCCGGAGTCGCGGGAGAAGAAGAGCGAGACCTCCGGGACGTAGACCTCCTCGCCGATCTCGCGGAAGAAGTCTTCCATCTTCTTCGAGCCGTCAGTCAGGTGGGCGATGAAGGTGTTGAGGAAGTTGAGCCCGCTGATCTGGAACGCCCGCTTCAGCGGCCGCTCGATCAGCCAGATCAGGGAGACAAAACCCAGCCCGAAGACCCCCTGGAGGAGGAGGGCGTAGGGAACGAACCCCGGCGTGAAGAACCAGGCACCGACCGCTATCCCGGCCGCACCCTGGATGAACGCGGGGAGAACCATCCGGGTGATCCGGTAGTCGGCGACGGCTACGAGGACCAGCAGCCGGAGGCCGAAGACCAGGCCGAGAGCGCCCGCGTAGAGCGTGGGGAAGAGGTCCCTGCCGAAGACCAGGACCGGCGAGAGACTCAGGATCACCGAGAGAACCGTGCAGGTCAGGGCGAGGAGAGCCGACCGGTTCCAGGTGATATGCCGGCCGGAAACCCCTACCAGCGGCACGGTCAGCAGGAAGGCGACCAGTGCCGGGACCGTGAACCCGAGGGTGCCGATCAGGAAGAACTCGGGCCCGGCCCGGTATGTAGCGGCGTCGATGAGAAGCCCGAGCACGATGAGGATCGCAAGCGATCGCGGCCAGGACGGGGCGGAGAAGATATAGCGGGTGAGCCGCTCGACCCGCACGTCGGGGCCGAACTCCATCAGGCGCCCCCGTGTGCCGCTCTCGGGCCGGGAGCAGAAGCCGGCATCTTCCCGCCGGCGATCAGCGCTGTACACCCCATAATTCAGACAATTATTTCCCCGGGCTCACCAAAGACCTTCCGGTAGCGTGCAAGCATCCGGTCCCAGTCGGGAAGGTTCGTCTGGGTGCCCGTCCGCTCGACGACGAAGGACGAGACCACCGCTCCCGCACGGCAACAGTCGAGCGGTGCGTAGCCCTTCCGGAACGCCGTGAGGAACCCGGCCCGGTAACCGTCGCCGGCGCCGGTGGGGTCGACGGCTTCCACCCTGACGGCCGGGACGTGGTGCTCCTCGCCGTCCATGCAGAGGATGCTCCCTTCCGCTCCCCGGGTCGTGACCGTCATCGGGATCGACGCGACGAGCGCATTCCGCTCCAGTCCCAGCATATCGCACATCCGGTCCATCTCGTGGTTGTTCGAGAAGAGGATGTCGATCTTCGCAAGGATGATCTCGAGCTGGTCGGGAGTGTAGCGGAGGAGGTCCTGGCCCGGGTCGAAGGAGGCGAATCTGCTTTTTTCGGCCACCCGGACGTTGAAGTCGGGGTCCGCCGTCGCCATGTGGACGAAGTCGAGAGCGGGGGCTTCCGCCCGGGAGAACGCGGCGGAGGCACCCCACTCGAAGAAGGTCTCCTGGTCGCCGGCCTCGTCCGTAAAGACATAGGCGGTTGCGGTCCGGGCATCCCTGACAACGGAGAAGTCCTGCACGATCTCAAGATCGTGCATCCAGAGGTCGTAGTCGCTGCCCGGGAAGTCGCCGCCGACCGATGAGATCAGCCGGCACCGCTCCCCCAGGGTCGCGATCCCCGCCGCGATGTTCGCCGCTCCGCCGCCGAAGTAGACCGAATGATCGGTGATGTACGTCGAGTTGTGCCGCCCGGGAAGTTTCGGTACCCGGAAGAGGTGATCGATGGCGGTATGCCCGACGACGGCGATCATAATGCCTGCACTTCCTGGACCTTCAGCGGAACGTCGTGCAGCGCCTTCCCGACGACCGACTTCGCTATCCGGGCCGCGTGTTCGTCGGACTCCGCACGGAAGACCTTCATCTGGAGCACGAGCCCGACGAGGGCGGTATTGGCGACCACGAGCGCGGTGTTCAACTCGCCCTCGCAGTAGGGGCAGGCGATCATCCCCGCCTCGATCTCCACGAACTTCGCCGAGGGGTTGAGCCGTTTCCCGGCCTCGCTGATCGCGATGCTCACCGCGTCGTCCATAGACTTGACGTCTTTAATTATCCACGCTGATTCAAGCGTAACCAAATAATCCGGCATAATCTCTCCGAAATAAGTATCCTACCAGGTCTCACGATGCACGTGCTCTTCCACCGGCATCCGCTCCATGGGTTCGAGCGGCGGCGTTCCCCTGCCGACCGCAAGAAGCGCGACGGGGCGGAGATGCTGCGGGAGGCCGAGGACCTCGCGGACCTCGTCTTCGTTGAACGCCCCGGTCCAGCACGAGTGAAGGCCCCGGGCATGTGCGGCGAGCATCATGTAGGTGCAGGCGATGGTGGCGTCCTCGAGCGCGTAGAGGATCCCCCGCTCCCCGTAGTGCGACATCGAGCGGACGTAGTTCGCACAGACCACGAAGATCGCCGGCGCCTCCCGGATATGCACCTGCTCGAGGGCCGCGAGCGCAAGTTCCACCCTGACATCCTCATCGGTGACGACGACGACGTCCCAGGCCTCGCGATTGCCGGCGCTCGGCGCAGTACTTGCACAGGCCAGGATGTCATCGATATCCTCCGGATCAAGCGGCTCCCCGGAGTATTCCCGGACCGACGACCGTGCTTTCAGGAAGCGAAGCAGTTCAGAGGAGTTCATGCTCTTTGAGCGTATCCCACGCTGCCTGGGCTGCGGTCGTGACGGCGCTGACGGCCCTGCTCATCCGCTCCGACGCGGCGCCCAGTTCCATGCTCTCGGTCAGGCTGATCGCCTCGTTGAGGTGATCGATGGCTTTCTTAAACTCAGAAAGTTCCGTATCGCCATATGCAAACTCAAGCTCCGAGCGGATCGACTCGAGCACCATCAAAAGCATCCGCTTTCCGCCGGGCTTCTCCTGGAGCGGAAACTGTATCAGCGCTGTCGTCAGCTGTGACCCGACAATCAGTTCGGATTTCGCCCGTTCGGCAAACTGATAGGTTCTGATGGCGGTTTTGAGATCCATACCACATACTGGAACTCGCTAGTATAAAAAGTATTGAAGGAGAAGAGGGGGACGGTTTATCTCGATTTCTGCTTGGTCCCGAGAGCCGACACCTTGGCGCGCCGCACGCTCCGGCGTACCCGCACGTCCATCGTGGGGGTGCCTCCTCCTCCTCTGCCGCCCCGGCCGCCACGTCCGCCACGTCCGCCGCGTCCGCCGCGCCGCTGGTCCTGCCCCTCCCGGTTCGCCCGCTTCTGGATATCCGCCATAGCCTTGAACCGCTGGTTCGGGCCGGGTTTCTTCACTTCGCCTTCACTTGCAGGGACGAGTCTTATCTGCCCCTTCACGCCCTTGACCTGGGCCCACTGGACACTTCCTGTCTTTCCCATGATGAAACTCCTTTATATTTATGAGCAGACCCGCAGATAAAAGTAACCCGGGACAGGCCCGGGTCAGGAAGCGAGCGTGCCCGCAATCAGGAGAGCAGCCGCTTGAGCTCGCGCCGGAGAGCCTCGCTGACGACCTTCCCGTCCACGCTCCCCCGGATCTCCTGCATGACGACCCCCATCAGGGGGCCGAGCGCGCCCATGCCCTTCTCCCGGGCGAACGCCTCGCGCTCGGCCACGATACGCCGCACGATCGCTTCCACATCCGCCCCCGAGACGGCGGGGCCCATCTTCTCGATGGCCGCGTCCACCCGGTCCAGAGGCGCCCCGGCCCCCTCGCCGGCGGTCCGTGCGAGTTCGGCGAGGAGGTCCGGGATCGCCTCCTTTGCAGCCCGCCCGGCCTCGACGGCCGAGAGGAGGGCGAGGATCTCGTCCTCGCTCACCCGGCCGACGGCCACGCCGTCGCGGGCGAGCTCCCGGCAGGTGGCAAGGAGCGTTCTGGCCGCGACGGTGGGGCGGACGCCGGCGGCGACGGCCGCTTCAAACGTCGGCAGCCGCTCGGAAAACGCCACCTGGCGTGCCAGCGCCTCGTCGAGACCGAACTCCCGGACGAACCGTTCCGCCCGGTCGGTGAGGAGTTCGGGCACCGCGATGCTCTCCCACCGGGCGGCGTCGATCTCGACCTCAAAGACGTCGGTCTCGGGATACATCCGGGCGGCTCCCGGGAGCGGGCGCATGTAGGCCGTGCTCCCTTCCTCGAGCATCTTCCGGGTCTCCTCGGGCACGCCGAATAGAGCCATCTCCGCGCGGATCATCACCTGCTCGGCCGCACAGCCGGCACGCTGCCGGGTTGCTGCCACGATGACGACGCAGTCCTCTTCTGCGGCGCCGACGAACTCTCGCAGGCGCGCCACCTCTTCTGCGGTGACGCCGTAGGCGGGGAGTTCGTCGGTGTGGAAGATCCCGCCGACGCCGCACTTCTTCGCGTAGTCCGACATCTCGCTCCCGAGACGCCGCCCGGGCTGGATCTCCCGTCCGACGAGCCCCGCAAACCCGCAGAGCCGGACGGCCAGGATGGACTTCGCCTTCTTTAAGATGGCGGACGCCGTCCCGGAGAAGAGGGCGGTGACGTCGACGACGGTGTGGTCCACCCGGGCGCCGCGTTCCCGAAGGGTGTCCCGGATGGAGAGGAGGGCGACCTGCCGCTCGACCTCGCGGCGCACCACCTCGGCGATGAGGTCGAGTTCCTGGACGCCCTTGATCTCCACTCGGGCGCCGTCCGCGATGGAGATGTTGACGTCCTGCCGGATCGTCCCGAGGCCGCGCTTCACCCGGCCGGTCGAGCGGAGCACCATCCCGATATGCCCTGCGACCTGCTGGACGGCCTCGGGGGTGTGCATGCAGGGAGCGGTGGTGATCTCGATGAGCGGGATCCCCAGGCGGTCGAGGGAGAAGGTCTCGTCCTCCACCCGTTGCGCCGCCTCCTCCTCGAGGCAGATCGTCTCGATCCGGCAACCGTCGGGGAGGGCGCCGGAGAGCGCGACGAGCGCCGTCCGCTGGAACCCGCTGGTGTTCGAACCGTCGATGACGAGTTTCCGCATCGTGTGGACCTGCTCGGCGGGCGTCATGCCGAGCATCTTTGCTATCGTGAGACAGACCTCGAGCGCTTCGGGGTTCATCGGGGCCGGGGGCTCCTCGTCGTGCTCCACCAGGCAGACCGTGTCGTAGGTGTAGTAGCAGAACTTCCGGACGAGCTTCATCTCCTCCCGCGCCGCCCGGTCGATCTCCCCGAGTTCGCTCTCCGTCGCCCGGAGGTAGCGGTGAAACTCCCCGGTCCGCTCGGCGGTATCCCGGAGGCAGGTGGGGCACCGGCAGAAGAGCTTCTCGGCCGTGTCGAGCTGCTGGTGGATCTCTATCCCGGCTTTGAGGCCGAGTTCCTTGTAGTCCATCAGACCGACCTCCGCCGGATCTCGCCCGCGAGGTCGGTCTGCATCAGCACTCTCACCCGTTCGGGGTCCGACTCGTTCCCGAGCACCCACATCAGTTTGACGAGCGCCGCCTCGGGGAGCATATCCTCGCCCTCGATGACGCCGGCGGCAAGAAGATCTCTTCCCGTGTTGTAGACCCGGTCGCATACCCGGCCGTGGAGGCACTGCGACGTCATGACGACGGTCATCCCGTCCTCGATCAACTCCCGAAGTTTCGGGATCCACGCCGTCGCCACGTGCCCGAGCCCCGTCCCCGATATGACCAGGCCCGCACAGCCCTCGAAGGCGTCGAGGACCCCGGACGGCATCCCCGGGTAGAAGTGGATGAGAGCGCAGCGCTCTTCGAGCGCATCGTGGAGCTCCGGCTCCTCTGTTCCCCGCCGGACCGCCTCGTCCGAGAGGGTGACGGAGAGCGAGGGGTAATCGACGTAGCCGAGCGGCGCCATCCCCATGCTCTGGAAGGCGTCGCGCCGGGAGGTGTGCATCTTCCGGACCCTCGTCGCCCGGTGGACGGCGCACCGGTCGTCGTTCGTCGTCGCGTGCATCACCACCGCCACCTCCCCGAGATCGCCGGTGGCGACGGCGGCGCTGCAGAGGGCGTTCATGGCGTTGTCGGAACTCGGGCGGTCGGCGGACCGCTGCGACCCGACAAAGACGACCGGCACCGGCGTCTTGAGCATGAACCTGACCGCCGCCGCCGAGTAGGCCATCGTGTCGGTGCCGTGGGTGACGATCACCCCGGCGACCCCGTGCCGGATCTCGTCGTAGACCGCCCGGGCGAGTTCCTGCCAGAGTGCCGGACGCATGTTCTCCGAGAGGATGCTCGCCACCTGGCGGTCGCGGTAGAGGGCGATATCGCCGAGCTCCGGGATCGCCCTCAGGATGTCGCTCGCCGAGAACTGGCTCATCACCGCTCCGGTCCGGTAGTCCACCCTGCTTGCGATCGTCCCGCCGGTGGATATGATGGCGAGGTCCGGGAGGTCGGGGTTCTGGACGACGACTCCCGCGCCTGCCGGCGGCTGCGGGGCCGCTCGTTCGACGAGTTCGATCTTTTCGGGCGACGTCCCGATGTTGTAGCCGCTGTCCAGTTTGACGACGGCCATCCCGTCCCGTTGTGTGATGTAGGTGCCGGTGAGCGCGGTCCCGCCGTTCGCATAGCGCACCAGGTCTCCGGTCTGAAGTGTCTCCATTATGCTGCCAGCCTCCGTGATTCGAGGATAAGGTCTTCAAACGTGCGCGAGAGCGCCGTCTGGGTCTCCTCCGCCCATGCCGCGTCCCGGGCGAGGAGTTCCGTCTGCTCCGCAAGTTGCACCGCGACCGCCGCAGGCGCCGGGCCGCCGACGATGCTCCGCACGGCAACGGCGTGGCGCGGGTCGAGAACGGCATCGATCTTCTCCGGGGTTATCCCCAGGTCCACGACCGAGATATCGGCCGCTTCCCGGGCGGCGGCCTCGAGCGTGGCGAGGTCGAGCGAGCCGTGCCGTACCGCCCGCCCGACGATCCGGTGGGCAGTGCGGAATGCAAGTCCGTACTCCCGGACGAGGACGTCGGCGAGCTCCGTAGCAGTAGAAAAGCCCCTGCCCGCCTCGGCGGCCATCCGCTCCGTATCGAACGTCGCAGAACCGATCATCCCGGAAAGGAGCGGGATACTCTGCCGGGTGGCCTCCACGCCCCGCCAGAGGTGCGGGGTCAGCTCCTGGAGGTCGCGGTTGTAACTCATCGGGAGACCCTTGGTGATGGTAATCGCCGCAGTAAGCGAACCTGCGACCGACCCGGCCTTCGCCCGCATGATCTCGGCGACGTCCGGGTTCTTCTTCTGGGGCATGATCGAGGATGAGGAGCAGTAGGCGTCGTCGAGCCGGACGAACCCGAAGAACGCGGTGCTCCAGAGGACGAGCTCCTCGCAGAGCCGGCTTGCCGTCGTCATGCAGACAGTTGCATCAGCAAGCACCTCGATGGCGAAGTCCCGGGCGGCGACCGCGTCCATGCTGTTTGCTGCCGGGCGGGAAAAGCCGAGGAGAGCGGCGGTGTAGTCGCGGTCGAGCGGAAAACCCGTCGAGGCGAACGCCGCCGAACCGAGGGGCGATACGTCCACCCGGGCATACGCCTCCCGCAGCCGGGCAGTATCCCGTGAGAAGGCCTGCTCGTAGGCGAGGAGGTAGTGGGCCAGCGTCGTGGGCTGGGCGTGCTGGAGGTGGGTGAAGCCCGGCATCACCGTCTCCGTATGCCCGGCGGCGACGTCGAGCAGGGTCCGCCGCAGGTCGGCGAGCGACCGTACGAGGGCGATGATCTCCTCCTTGAGCCGCATCCTGATGCAGGTGGCGACTTCGTCGTTGCGGGACCGGCCCATGTGGAGGCGGCCGCCGAAGTCCTCGCCCACCCGGTCGATGAGGTAGGCTTCCTTGCCCGCGTGGACGTCCTCGAACCGCTCGTCGAACGCCTCCTCCGGGAGGCCGTGGTCGTGGAGGTCGAGGAGCGCCGCCATCAGCGCCCGTGCCGGAGCTTCGTCGATGATCTCCTGCCGCCGGAGGCCGAGGAGGTGCGCCATGTCCACGAGGAGGTCCGCTCCTGCAATCCAGCGGTCGGCGTCCATCGACGCGAGAAAGTGCTCGAGATCGCCCGAACGTTCGCCGGAGAGACGGCCCTGCCGAATCTGATCCGTTCGCATCCTATCAACAGTCCTGTCTGTACCGTTTGACCGGGGGAGAGATTAAAACCACACCCCGCAGGCACCGGAGATTACGGGCGGGCTCTCGTGAGGCAGCCGGCCGGGGGTCCCGTGATCGGTGGCGACGCGGTCGACCCCTCCCGATCACCGTTCTTGCAGCCAGACCCCTCAGGGCTCATGCATCCCCGGTCGGCCTCCATACCCGGCATCCATATCACCCTATAAGGAAAAAATAAAGGCAGTTATTTCTACTAAAGTATAGTAATGCCCCTGGTTTTCGACAATTCTATATACCGATAGCGTGAAGATTACACCGTATACCAGTTACCCATACAGGTGGATATATTCATGAGACCGATTACCGCAATTCTTCTGGCCGTGGCCCTGGTCGCGGCGTTCACGTTTGTGAGCGGGTGCACCGGAACAGGCACCGGCGATGTAACGCACCTGCGCATCGGCTACCAGCCGAGCACCCACCAGATCGCCCACGTCACCGCGATGGAGAAGGGATGGTGGCAGGAAGACCTCGCGCCGCTCGGCATCACGCAGGTGACCGACTACGAGTTCGGCACCGGCGCGCCCGAGATGCAGGCGATGCTTGCCGGGGACCTGGATGTCGCCTACGTCGGCGCCGCCCCGTTCGTCGCGGCCGTCAGCACCGGGCTTGACGCCAAGATCGTTGCCGCGGTGCAGACGCAGGGGTCCGACCTGGTGCTCAGGAACGAAGTCCCGTACTCGACCCCCGCCGACCTCGTGGGCAAGAAGATCGCGACCTTCCCGCCGGGAACAATCCAGGACACCATCCTGCGGACCTGGCTCGAGGAGAACGGTGTCGATCCCGCAAGCGTTGAGATCATCCCCATGGACCCCGGCGCCGCAACCACCGCCATCTCCGCGGGCCAGGTCGACGGCGTCTTCCTGCCCCACCCGTCTCCGGCCATCATCGCGGCGGAGGGTACGGGGAGAACCGTGGTGAAGTCGGGAGAGATGCTGAAAGATCACGCATGCTGCGTTCTCGTCGCGAGCGGTTCGCTGATCCGCGAGCACCCCGAGATCGTCGAGCAGGTCGTGAAGACCCACATCAAGGCGACGGAGTACAACCTCGAACATAAGGACGAGGCTGCAGCCCTCTACGCAGAGAAGACCGGACAGAACGTCGAGACCGTGAAGGCGTCCTTCCGGGACTGGGACGGCACCTGGACCGCCGACCCGCAGGTCATCACGTCGTCGGTGGTCGAATACACAGAGCTCCAGTACGAACTCGGCTACATCAGCAAACCTCTCACACAGGACGACCTCTTCGACCTCTCCTTCTACGAGAAAGCCCGGGCATAACCCGGGAACCCTACCGTTTTTCCCTCCAAAAGTATCTTTTAGGGATGTGTCGATGAAATAAGAGAGAACCTTCCGGAGCGGATCGGTCTTCCCCCGCCTTCCGGCAAGTAAACCGGGCAATGGAATAGAACCATGAACCTACAGACACAGAAACGACTACTCGGCATCGCAGCACTCATTGCCGTAGCAGTGATCTGGCAGATAATCGCCGAATACGTGGTAGGACGATCCTTCATCCTCCCGAGCGTCACCGACGTCGCCGGCGCATTCGTCAACCTCCTCGGGTCCGGCACCCTTCTTGCGGACACGATGGTCAGTCTCGAACACTTCGGGATTGGGCTCATTGCGGCGTTCTTCCTCGGCGTCCCTATCGGGATCCTCATGGGATGGTTCCGGGTCGCGGACTTCCTGCTCGACCCGATCATCGAGATCCTCCGCCCCATCCCGCCGCTCGCCTGGATCCCGTTCGCCATCATCTGGTTCGGGCTCACCACCCAGGCGGCGGGCTTCGTCATCTTTGCAGGAGCGTTCTTCCCGATCCTGACCGCGACCTACTCCGCGTTCCGGGCCGTCCCGAAGGTCTTTGTTGAAGCAGGCAAGGTCCTCGGGTGCGACACCTCCTTTGAGTTGATCCGCTACGTCGCCCTTCCCGCCGCCATTCCGGCGATAGCCTCCGGCATCAGGATCGCCATGGGCGTCGGGTGGATGTGTCTCGTGGCCGCCGAGATGTTCGGCGTCTCCAGGTACGGCCTCGGGTACCAGCTCTGGCATAACTACTACCTCCACCAGATGCCCAACGTCGTCGTCTACATGCTGATCCTCGGCCTTGCAGGCCTCATCATCGACCGCATCTTCAGGAATTACGTCGACCGACAGCTTCTGCGGTGGCATGCAGGGGAGGTGGCCTAGAATGAGCGGGGTTACGATACGGGATCTGGGCAAGGCCTTCCCGAAGGAGGACGGCACCGCCACGCAGGCGCTCGAAGGCGTCGACCTCGAGATCGGCGACGAGGAGTTCGTCTGCCTGGTCGGGCCGTCCGGGTGCGGGAAGACGACGCTTCTCCGGATCATCGCCGGGCTCGAGACCGCGACCGCCGGGAGCGTGACCGTCGACGGCCGTCCGGTCACCGGCCCGGATCCGAAGCGGGGGATGGTCTTTCAGGAATACTCCCTCTTTCCCTGGCGAAGGGTGATCGACAACGTCGCCTTCGGCCTCGAGATGAAAGGCGTCGCAAAGGAGGAGCGCCGGCGGACGGCGGATCACTACCTCGATATGGTCGGCCTCTCCTCATTCCGGGACGCCTACCCCTTCGAGCTCTCCGGCGGGATGCGGCAGCGGGTGGCGATAGCGAGAGCGCTTGCAAACGACCCCGACGTCCTCCTCATGGACGAGCCGTTCGGGGCGCTGGACGCCCAGACCCGGAACCGGATGCAGAAAGAGCTCCTCTTCCTCTGGGAGCAGACGAAGAAGACGATCGTCTTCGTCACCCACAGCGTCGACGAGGCGGTCTACCTCTCCGACCGGATCGTCGTCCTCTCCCCGCGGCCGGGGTCGGTCCGGGAGATCATCGAGATCCCCTGGTCCCGACCGCGGGACCGCACCAGCGCCGAGTTCGCGGAAGTTCGCCGAAGGGTGCTCCGGATGATCGATGAGACCGAAAACACCCAGTAAGGTTTATTAGCGGAGATCTCCATTTTATAAAGCACTCATAGATCGGCAGGAGTTTTTAACAATGGTACGAAAACCAGCGAAGATGTACAGGAATCTCGCAAAGAAAGCATATACACGCAGGGAATACATGGGCGGCGTGCCGGGCAGCAAGATCGTGCAGTTCGATATGGGCAACCTCAGCGAGAACTTCCCGGTCGAACTCTCCATCGTCGTCGAGGAGACATGCCAGATACGCCACACGGCCCTCGAGGCCGCCCGTACCGGCATCAACAGGCAGCTCCAGAAGGAGGTCGGGAGGGCGAACTACCACTTTAAGATCCGGACCTTCCCGCACCACGTTCTCCGTGAGAACAAGCAGGCAACCGGCGCAGGAGCGGACCGTGTCTCGGAAGGCATGCGCCTCGCCTTCGGAAAGGCCGTCGGAACCGCGGCACGGGTTGAACGGGGCCAGAAGGTCTTCTCCGTCTGGACAAGCCCGCAGCACGCCGAGAAGGCAAAGGCCTCCCTCAAGCGCGGCATCTACAAGATCCCGACCCCCGCGAGGATCGTAGAAGAACAGGTACCGGTAGCGTAAACCCGCACCCCGTCCCATCCTTTTTGCGAGGAGCGCCTCATAGACGGCAGATCCGGTACCTGGGGGAATATAGGTTTTTATAGTCGCTTCCCACCAGTATAAATGATGGTTAACCCGGCAGACACGGCACTTTCGGGCGCACTGGCAGACGCCACAGAGAGGGCTCTTAGAGAGGCCGAGATCCGGCTCCCTCCCGACGTGCTCGCAGCGCTCCGGAGGGCGGCGGCGGCCGAGAGGGACGAGATCGCACGGCAGGAACTCGCCAATATCCTGGAGAATATCGCACTCGCCGGGGAGCGGCAGGTGCCGATCTGCCAGGATACCGGCGTGCCGGTGGTCTACCTCACCCTGCCTCCCGATATCCCGTTCTCGCCCGACCTCTTTAGCGGGGTGCGGGAAGGGGTGCGCCGGGCGACGGCCACAATCCCGCTCCGTCCGAACGTCGTCGACCCGCTCACCCGGGAGAACACCAACGACAACACCGGTGCCGGGATGCCTGCAGTCCACGTGACGCCCGGGGACCGGCTCACGGTAACCGTGCTCCCGAAAGGCGCAGGCTCCGAGAACGCTTCAAGGATCGGGATGCTCCTCCCCTCGCAGGCAGCACAGATCCCGAAGTTCGTCGCCGAGACGATGCTCCTTGCGGGAGGGAGACCCTGCCCGCCCGTGATCCTCGGCGTCGGGATCGGCGGGACGTTCGATATGGCGGCAGCGCTTGCAAAGGAAGCCCTGCTCCTCCCGGTCGATACCATGGACGACTACGAGCAGGAGATCTGCGACGCGGTGAACGCCCTCGGCATCGGGCCGATGGGTCTCGGCGGCGATACGACGGCGCTCGCGGTGAAGGTGAAGCGGGCGGACTGCCACACCGCGTCCCTCCCGGTGGCGGTGAACGTGCAGTGCTGGGCCTGCCGCCGGGCGACCGTGGAGGTGGAGCGTTGAACCTGACGACACCGCTCGGCGACGAGGTTCTCTCGCTCCGGGCGGGCGACAGGGTAACCCTCTCCGGGACGATCTACACCGCCCGGGACGAGGCCCACCTGCGGATGATGAAGGAAGGCATCCCTTTCGAACCGGAGGGCGCCGTTGTCTACCACTGCGGCCCGGTGGTGCAGGACGGCCGGCTCGTCGTTGCCGGGCCCACCACGTCCGCCCGGATGGACGCCCTCACGGGATTCCTCATCGACGCAGGCGTCCGCGCCCTCGTCGGCAAAGGCGGGATGGGGCCTGAAGTGGTCGAGCAACTCCGGGGGCGCGCCGTCTACCTCGCGCTCACGGGGGGCTGCGCCGCGCTTGCCGCCGCCCGTATGAGCCTTAAAGGCGTCCATTTCGAAGATCTCGGCATGGCCGAGGCGGTCTGGGTCATCGAGGCTGATTGCCTGCCGCTGACGGTCGGGATCGACGCCCACGGCGGCGATCTCTTCGAGGCCGTACGCGAGAAAGCGAAAACACAATTTCACCAGCGATTCAATACCAGGTAGGATACCGTCTCATGAAACTCGTCATCGATGAAAGCCGCTGCAAAGGATGCAATCTCTGCGTGCTGGTCTGCCCCTACGGGATCTTTCGGGAAGGGACGGAGCTCAACAGCCGGGGAATTGTCGCCCCGGTCCTCGACCGCCCCGAACGGTGCACGAACTGCAGGCTGCAGGCCCTCTACGGGCGGATGCTCTGCGGGGTCTGCCACATGATCTGCCCCGACCAGGCAATCTCCTGGATCGACGAGAAGCCGTTTGAGCCTCATCGGGTGGAGGTGGAATTTTGAGCAGAGTTGAGTTCATGCAGGGGAATGTCGCCTGTGCGGAGGGCGCGCTCGCCGCCGGATGCCGGTTCTTCGGCGGCTACCCGATCACGCCGTCGACTGAGATAGCCGAGACCATGGCCCGGAGGCTCCCGAAGGCCGGCGGGGTCTTCACCTCCATGGAGGACGAACTCGCGAGCATCGCCGCGGTGATCGGCGCCGCCTGGACGGGAGTCCGGGCCATGACCGCGACGAGCGGCCCCGGGTTCTCGCTGATGATGGAGAACATCGGCTACGCGGCCATGACCGAGACGCCGTGCGTCATCGTCAACATCCAGCGGGGCGGCCCGAGCACCGGCCAGCCAACGCGGGCGGCCCAGGGGGACATGCTCCAGTGCCGGTTCGGGTCGCACGGCGACTACAGCACCATCGCGATCACCCCGAACTCCGTCCAGGAGATGTTCGACCTGACGGTGAAGGCGTTCGACCTCGCGGACCGGTTCAGGGTCCCCACCTTCCTGATGGCCGACGAGATCGTCGGCCACATGCGGGAGCGGGTGACCATCCCCGATGCGGTCGAGGTCGAACGCCCCCGCCCCCTCGCGGATGGGAGCCTCCCGTTCGAAGCGGGGGACAACGGGATCCCCGGGTTCGCACCCTTCGGCTCGGGGAGATCCGTCCACGTGACCGGCCTCACCCACGACGAGCGGGGCTACCCGGACACGACCGATCCCGAGGCGCACGATAAGCTCGTGCGGCGGCTGGTCGCCAAGATCGAGTCGGCCCGCCGCGAGATCGCCGACTACGAGGTCGTGAACCCCGACGCCGAGACGGTCTTCGTCACCTACGGCCCGCCGTCGCGGACGGTGGAGCAGGTGATGCGCGATCGGCCCGACGACTCGATCGGTCATTTGCGCCTCCGGGTCGTCTGGCCGTTCCCTGAGTTCGCCCTGCAGGTCTTCCCGAACGCCAGGGTCTTCCTGATGCCGGAACTGAACATGGGCCAGATGGTGCGGGAGGTCCAGCGCCACGTGGATCAGCCGGTCATCTCCATCCCGAAGATCGGCGGCGAACTGCATACCCCCGCCGAACTCGTGCGGGCACTGGAGGTGTACCGATGATCGCGCCCGACTGGTTCCGGGAGGACCGCCTGCCCCACATCTACTGCACCGGGTGCGGCAACGGGACGGTTATCAACTGCACCCTCGCGGCGGTCGAGGAGATGGGCTGGAAACGTGAAGAGACGGTCTTCGTCTCCGGGATCGGGTGCTCTTCCCGCGCTCCCGGCTACATCCTCACCGACTCGCTCCACACCACCCACGGGCGGGCGCTCGCGTTCGCCACCGGGGTGAAGATGGCACGGCCGGACTTAAACGTCGTCGTCTTCACCGGCGACGGGGATCTTGCCGCCATCGGCGGGAACCACTTCATCCACGCCTGCCGCAGGAACGTGGACCTGACCGTGGTCTGCATGAACAACCAGATCTACGGCATGACCGGCGGGCAGGGGAGTCCGACGACGCCGCTCGGGGCCGTCTCGACGACGACGCCCTACGGGATGAGCGAACCGGCCTTCGACCTCGCGGAACTCGCCGTCGCCGCCGGCGCAAACTACGTCGCCCGGTGGACGTCCTATCACGTCAAAGAACTCACGAAGGCGGTCGCCGCCGGGATGCAGACGCCGGGGCTCGCGTTTATCGAGGCAAGAACCCAGTGCCCGACCAACTACGGCCGCCACAACAAACTCCGGCGGGTCCAGGATATGATCGAGTATCTCCGGAGCCACGCGATGCTCGTCGAAAAGCGCGACCGGCTGGTCGGAGAAGGAAAGCCGGTCCCGGACGGCACCTTCACCGTCGGGGAGCTGGTCCGGCGGAGCCGGCCGGCGATGGGGGTGAAGCGATGAGGCACGAAGTCAGGTTCTCGGGATACGGCGGGCAGGGGATCATCCTCTCCGCAGTCATCCTCGGGCGGGCGGCAGCCCTCTACGACGGCAAGCACGCCGTCCAGACACAGGTCTACGGCCCGGAGGCCCGGGGCGGGGCCTCGATGGGGCAGGTGGTGATCGACGATGTCCCGATCCTCTACCCCGAGGTGGCCGACCCCGATATCTACGTCATCATGTCCCAGCAGGGATTCGAGAAGTATGGGATCCGGGCGCGGGAGGACGCGGTCATGCTCCTTGATTCCGACCTGGTCCGGTCGCGCCCGATCTGCCGCTACTGCGAGGTTCCGGCGACGGCGGAGGCGAAAAGCACTCTCGGCCGGGAGATCGTGGCGAATATCGTGATGATCGGCGCCCTCGCGACCGCAACCGGGGTCGTGAGCAGGGAGGCGATCGAGCGTGCGGTGCTCGACAGCGTGCCCAGAGGCACCGAGGACCTGAATCTAAAGGCATTAAAACGGGGATTCGAACTCGGAGAACGAGCGTGTAACCTATGAAACTACTGGAATACGAGGCAAAACGGGTCTTTTCGGGGTACGGCATTCCGGTCCCGAAGGGGGTAGTTATACGGGCGCCCGAAGAGATCGCGGCACACCTGCCGGAGATCGGCGACAGCGTCGTCCTGAAGGCGCAGGTGGACGTCGGCGGACGCGGAAAGGCCGGCGGCGTCCTGATGGCCGACGATGCGACGGCGGAAGAGACCGCCCGGGAACTCTTCTCCCGGGAGATCAAGGGCGTCCCGGTCGGGGAGATCCTGGTCGAGGAGCGCCTGGCGATCGAGCACGAGTACTACGTCAGCATCGCGGTCGACCGGTCGAGCAGACAGCCGGTGGTCCTCTTCGCGGACGCCGGCGGGGTGGAGATCGAGAATGCGGCGAGAGCGGACGAGTCCGCGGTGAGGAGGGTCGTCGTATCCCCCCTCCTCCGGGACATCCCGCCGTTCCTGATGCGGGAACTCCTCGGCGGAGCGCCGAAGGAACTCGCCCCCGTCATCAACAGCCTCTATCACGTCTTCCAGGAGAAGGATGCCATGCTCGCGGAAGTAAACCCGCTCGTGAAGACGCCGCAAGGGGTCTACGCGGCGGACGCGAAGCTGATCGTCGACGACAACGCCCTCGCCCGCCAGGGGATAGCGGTCAACCGCGACCTCTCGGAGCGCGAGCGCGAGGCCGAGAAGCACGGCTTCTCCTACGTGGAGCTGGACGGGAGCATCGGCGTCATCGGCAACGGCGCCGGGCTCACGATGTCGACGCTCGACCTGATCGAGTACTATCAGGGCAGGGCGGCGAACTTCCTCGACGTCGGAGGCGGTGCCGATCAGGAGCGCGTGATGCACGCCGTCCGGCTCGTCGCGAGCATGCCGAAGGTCGCGGTGATCGTGGTCAACCTCCTCGGCGGCATCACCCGGTGCGACGAGGTGGCGAAGGGGATCATCGCCGCCGGCGTCGCGCCGACGGTCGTCGTCAGGATGGCCGGGACGAACGAGGAGGAAGGGCGGCGGCTGCTCGCCGAATGCGGCTACCGGATGCTCGAGAGCATGGATGCGGCCGTGAAAGCGGCGATGGAGGTCGCAAAATGATCTATGGTGACAAGAATCTCGGCGTGATCGTGCAGAACATCACCGGCAGACAGGGCACGTTCCACACGGAACTGATGAACGCCTACGCGCGCGAGGTCGGCGGCCGGGGCGTCGTAGCGGGGGTCGCACCCGGGAAGGGGGGCCGGGAGGTCCACGGTGTCCCGGTCTACAACACCGTAAAAGAGGCGCTCCGCGAGCACGACGCGACCGCAAGCGTCGTCTTCGTCCCGGCAGGCGCTGCCGGCGACTCGGTCATGGAGGCGGCGCACGCGGGGATCGAGCTTGCGGTCGTCATCACCGAGCACATCCCGGTCCACGATGCTATGAAGGCGATCGCCTACGCGAAACTCCACGACTGCACGGTCATCGGTCCGAACTGCCCGGGACTCCTCTCGCCGGGGGAGTGCAAACTCGGGATCATGCCGGCCCACCTCGCCACCCGGGGAGAGGTCGGCGTCGTCTCCCGGAGCGGCACCCTCACCTACGAGGTGGTCGACGAGCTCACCCGCGCCGGCATCGGCCAGAGCACCGTCGTCGGGATCGGCGGCGACCCGGTCATCGGCCAGACGTTCGTGGATGCACTCGCCCGGTTCGAGGACGACCCGCAGACGAAGGCCGTCGTCGTCATCGGCGAGGTGGGGGGGAACCTCGAAGAGGAAGGGGTCCGGTCGGCCGATCTTCCGGTCGTCACCTACATCGCCGGCGTGAGCGCCCCGCCCGAGAAGCGTATGGGCCACGCGGGTGCGATCATCGAGGGCGGCGAAGGCGACGCACGGTCCAAGGTCCGGCGGCTCTCCGCCCTCGGTGTCCCGGTCGCATCCCGGCCCTCGGAGATACCGGGGCTGATCCGCGAGGTGCTATGAACGGCGACCTGATGCTCGCAACCGCCTGCGATGTGGCGGCGAAGATCGGCGCACTCGCGGTCGTTTCGTTCGTCGATCCGGTCCCGCTCCCCCCGGGGACGCCCGATGTCCCGATCATCCGGGTGCAGGAGCTGCAGCTCGATGTCTTAAAAGACCTCACCATGCACGACATCCTGGAGGTGAGCGAGCGGCATATGCTGGACGCCGCCGTCCACCTCTATCTCCGGCGGAACCTGGAGACCGGCCTCGTCGTCGGCGTCTTTCCCTACGCCGTTGTCATCTACGACATCGAGGAGGGAAAGAACTTCATCAACCTCAAGGACTTCTCCGATATCGCCCCCCGCGAGGTGCTCCACGCAGCCCTCACGCTGGCCCTCGAGATCGCGGTCGAAGGGAGAGAAGGGAGAGCCATCGGCACCGCGTTCATCATCGGAGATCCGGAAGAGATCTTCCGGCACTCCCACCAGGCGATCCTCAACCCCTACCAGGGGCAGCCCGCCGCCCTCCGGGACATCAAGAACAAGGATAACTGGGAGAGCGTCAAGGAATTCGCCCAGCTCGACGGCGTCTTCGTCATCGACAAGAACGGCGAGGTGCGGTCGGCGGGCCGCTACCTGGACGTCACCGGGCGTGGCATTTCTCTTCCCGGGGGCCTCGGAGGGAGGCACCGCGCAACCGCATCCATCACGCACGAGATCCCGGCCATCGGCATCACGGTCTCCGAGAGCGGAGGCATGGTACGCATCTTCAGGGACGGAAACTGCAAGATCAGCATCCGTTCCGACATCCGCCTTCGTAGTGACGGTTAGAAATGGTTATATGAATTGCAATCATTTCTCTTATCACACTTTAGAACTACGGTGGATTTGATGACCAGGAACATCAGCGTAGAAGGGCTTGACCAGATCCCGATCGAGAAGCAGCGGATAGAACTGGTGGAGCGCAAGTGCCTCGGGCACCCGGACAGCCTCGCAGACGGTATCGCGGAGTCGATCAGCCGGGCGCTCAGCAGGTCGTACCTGGAGGAGTGCGGCAGCGTCCTGCACCACAACACCGACCAGGGCGAGGTCGTTGCAGGAGAATCGCTCCCGAAGTTCGGCGGCGGCACGATCACAAAGCCGATCTACTTCCTCATATCGGGCCGGGCCACGAAGACCTTCAACGGCGTGAACATCCCCACAGACGCGATCGCCGTCGAGGCGGCACGGGACTACGTCAGGAAGATCCTTCCCGCCATCAACATGGACCGCGACGTCATCGTCGACTGCCGGATGGGAAAGGGGTCGACCGACCTGCAGGACGTCTTCCGGTCCTGCGAGGGGAAAGTCCCGCGGGCGAACGACACCTCGTTCGGTGTCGGACACGCGCCGTTCAGCGAGGCGGAGAGCATTGTCAGGGGCGTCGCCGCGTACATCGACAGTACGCTCCGCCCGAAGTATCCCGTCATCGGCCAGGACTGCAAGATCATGTGCCTGCGTGACGGCGACGCCATCACCCTCACCATAGCGATGGCGTTCGTGGACCGCTACTGCTCGAGCATCGCCGAATACATCGAGCAGAAGAACTTCCTGACCGAGCAGATCACGACGGTCGCAAAGCAGTTCACTAAAAGATCGGTCAATGTCGCCATCAACACCGCCGACGACCTCGAGTGCAGCAGCGTCTTCCTGACGGTCTCAGGGACCTCGGCCGAGATGGGCGACGACGGGTCCGTCGGCCGCGGCAACCGCGCGAACGGGCTGATCACCCCCAACCGCCCCATGAGCATGGAAGCGACGAGCGGCAAGAACCCGATCAATCACATCGGCAAGATCTACAACCTCCTCGCGACCCAGGTAGCGCAGGACTGCGTCGCGAAGGTCGACGGCATCGAGGAGATGTACGTCCGCATGCTCTCCCAGATCGGCTATCCTATCGACCAGCCGCACGTGGCAAGCGCCCAGATCCTTGCAAAGCCCGGCTTTGACATCAAGTCCATAAAGCCCGACGTCGAGGCGATCATCGACGAGTGGCTGGAGAAGACCCCCACCATCACCGAGAAGGTTATCAGGGGAGAACTCTCTACCTTCTAACCTTCCCGGTTTTTCGGAGTTGTTGTAACCCATGAGTAAACCGTCATCCCGGCATCCCGTGCCCGGACCCGGGCTCGTCCGTCTTGCCATCCCGAACAAAGGGAGAATCGCGCAGCCCATCAACGAGTTGATCGAGAAGAGCGGCCTCCACCTGGCCGAAGGCGGGAGCGAGCGAAGGCTCATCACCCGGACCCGGGACCCGAACGTGGAGATCCTCTTCGCCCGCCCGATCGATATACCGGAGTACGTGGCGAGCGGAGTCGCCGATCTCGGCATTACCGGGAGGGATATGGTCATGGAGCGGGGTTCAATGGTCGAGCAGGTCCTCGACCTGCAGACCGGCAGGGCCACGCTCGTCGTCGCCGTGCCGGAGGAGTCCGATATCGAGACGGTCGCCGACCTTGCGGGGGCAAAGGTGGCGACCGAGTTCCCGTCGATCACCCGCTCGTTCTTCGCCGGGCACGGGGTCGCCGTCACGATCGTGACCGTGGGCGGGGCATGCGAGGCGACGCCGCACCTCGGGATCGCCGACGCCATCGTCGACCTCTCCTCCTCGGGGACGACCCTCCGGACGAACCATCTCCGCGTCATCGACGAGGTCCTCGCCTCCACGACGATCCTGGTGGCGAATCCCGCCTCGCTCACGGCTAAACGCGAGAAGATCGACGAGATCGTTCTCGCCCTAGAGAGCGTCATCCGGGCGAAGGGGCAGTGCTACCTGATGATGAACGTCCACCGGAGCGCTCTTGCGGACGTGAGAGAGGTGCTGCCCGGCCTCTCCGGTCCGACGGTGATGGACGTGGCATCCGACGAGAATCTGGTCGCCGTTCACGCCGTCGTGAAAGAGGAACGGGTCTACCAGTTGATCAACCAGTTAAAACGCGCTGGCGCAAAAGACATATTAGTCATGCCCATCGAACGGATCATACGCTGAGAGCATGGAGATCTATCCTGCAGTTGATATCCTAGACGGGCGGTGCGTGCAGCTCGTGCAGGGGCGGCCGGAGGCGGCGACGGTCTACGGCGATCCGGCCGCCTGGGCGCACCGGTGGCTGGATCAGGGAGCGGACGGCCTGCACGTCGTCAACCTCGACGGGGCGTTCGGCCGGGCGCAGAGGAATGCCGACCTGATCCGGGCCTTCACCCGCGAGACGGAGACGTTCATCGAACTCGGCGGCGGTATCAGGAGCGTGGAGGATGCCGCGGGATGGCTTGATGCAGGCGTCGACCGGGTGATCCTCTCGACCCTGGCTGTCCGGTCGCCGGATGTCATCCGGACGCTTGCCGAAGAGTTCGGCGGCGAGCGGGTCATGGCGGGGATCGATGCCCGGGGAGGCGAGGTGATGATCGAGGGATGGGAGCGCCCTGCCGGGAGTTACCTCTCCTGGGCGGAGCGGTTCGAGGACCTCGGCGCGGGATCGCTCCTCTACACGAACGTGGACGTGGAGGGGCTCCAGCAGGGGATCGCTATCGAACCCGTGACGGACCTCCTCGCGAGAGCGGGGGTCCCGGTCGTCGTCTCGGGCGGGATCTCGAGTCCCGGGGACGTCGCAGCGCTCCGGGAGGCGGGAGCGGCCGGGGCGGTCCTCGGGTCGGCTCTCTACGCCGGGAAGGTGCGGCTTTCGGAGGCCATGGAGGCGGCGCATGCGGCAGAGTGAGGTTCACCGGACCACGAAGGAGACCGATATCAGCCTCTCCCTCGACCTCGACGGCACCGGGGCAGGGACCATCGCGACCGGGATGCCGTTTTTCGACCACATGCTCGCGTCGTTTGCCCGCCACGGCCACATAGACCTCACCGTCCGGGCGACCGGCGACCTCGGGGTGGACCCCCATCACACCATCGAGGACATCGGGATCGTCCTCGGGATGGCCCTTGCCGAAGCGGTCGGCGACGGGAGAAGTATCACCAGATTCGCCGACGCCGCCGTCCCGATGGACGAGGCGCTCGCCCGGGTGGCGCTTGATCTGGGGGGCCGGGGCTACCTCGTCTTCGAGGCCGCCTTCTCGCCGGCGGGCCCGGGCGGTATTCCCGGCGACCTCATCGAGCACTTCTTCTACAGCCTCTGCACCAACGCCGGCATCACCGCCCACATCATGGTCACGGGCAGGAACGACCACCATATCTGCGAGGCGGCGTTCAAGGCGTTTGCACGGGCGCTACGGGCGGCCGTGGCTGTCGACCCCACGGTAGGCGACGTGCCGAGCACCAAAGGCACGCTGTGAGCCGGGAGAGACAACTTTTTTTGACCGGGGCAGGGCCCGGCTTCTCCGGGAGAGAAGAGACCTCACCCCGACAACCACGTATCGGCCTCTAAGACCTGCGTTATACGACGGACGCCTGATTCTACCATACCGGGGCATAACCGGGCTGAAATCGAAGATAGAAGTGTCTGACACCTTATCACCGGCCTGGATACCATGTGTGCAACACGGGATGTTTCCGGGACGTCTCCAATATCCGCCATGGTCCGGTTTACCGGGACAGATCCGGGGATGAACCGGTCCAGGCTCCCGGCCCTTCAGCCGGTCAAAACTTCGGGTCCATTATGCCCTAATTCCCGGAACAACGGTCACGATGCCGTCCACAGGGAGACCGGTGAAAACGTCCGGCGGCCGTGATGCATAACTGCCGGAGGATAGATCAGAGAAGGGGGGCTCGGAGGGCCCCCCGGTAAGAATAAGAGAGGACGGTCGATTTACGCGGACTTAACCGCGAGGTCGACGTCTTCTGCCTTGATCGTCTTGCGTCCCGCGTGCTGAGCAAGCCTGTTGGCTTCCTTGGTCAGCTCGGCGATATACGCCTCAGCCTTGGTAACCAGTGCGGCAGCAGCGTCGCTGCCCACTCTCTCAGCACCATTCTTCTTTGCGATACGTACAACCGCAGCAATAGGTAGATCTGCCATAATTTACTTCCACCTCTAAAAAGAGGTGTATGAGTTAATATTTAAACGTTTCGGGATTATCTCGGAAATTTGCGTTTCTCTTCTCCATTGAGGATACATCCGGACAGTGCACACCGATACCCGGCAGAGAATTGTGCCGATTGTAAAACGCCACATATTGACCCATTTGGCCAATGAAGGCTCAATTCAGGGTTTTTTAGACTCCGCCAGTGATTTCGCGAGCATTATTGCATTCGTATAATCTGCTGAGGCGCGCGACGTATCCACGAAAATTCTATCGATATTTACCACCGGAGCACCATGCCCGGCCCCGGCTCCAAGGAGCACGAGCGTACGGAAGATCAGGTTCCCGGAAACCCCGTCGGGGGCCACGACCATCCCGTACCGCCTCGCTGCCTCCTCGATTAGGATCTCGGTGTGCTCAGCACCGGTCAGGCGGGCGACGAGCTCGGCATCCGCCATCGTCCGGTCGACGACCGGGTGCCGTCCGAGATCCCCGAGCCGTCCTCCCGAGAGGACCGCCACTCCCTCGGCGAGCCCGAAACTCCTGGCGATATCCCTGCCGACTCTGACGAACCGAACCTTCTCCTCGACCGTCCAGCCCTCGTCGACCCCGACCGGGGCAAGGAGGAAGAGGTGCCCGTCGGCAGTCTCGAGAAGGGCGATCCGCTCCAGGCGGTCGAGACCTGCGGCCTGCTTGAGGGCCTTTAAGGTGGAGGACGCAGGCAGGGTCCCCCTGACGGCGGCATCTATCCTGCCGGCATAGAGAGCCTCGATAAGGGCGACCTCCGGCTCCTCGGCTTCGACGACCGTAACCGCATCAGGAAACAAACAGGCGGTCCCGGGGTGGGAAAAAAGGATCAGGTCGACCTCCCGGCCGACCGCCCGGGCGGTCGCGAGGATCCTCGCATCCGGGGATGCTGCACCAAGCCCGACCGTTACCGGCATGCCCCGCCTTCGGAAAAGATCCGCATGATACCGTTCTGGTCCAGGTCAAAGACCTGCGTCTCCCGACCCAGGTACCTGACGGTCAGTCTCCTGCTCCCGTCAACCTCTCCGATGGGGACAGCGGTGAGGCCGACACCGGCAAACCGGCGACAGACCTCCTCCACGTTCTCCGGTTTAACGGTCAGGATGAATCCCATGCCGGGATACATGCGCACCCACTGCTCGAAGGGAAGATCGATCGCGGCGAGGTCCGGCCGCGGTATCGCTTCAAGGTCGATCACCGCACCCTTCCCGCTCACCTCAAGGAGCATCCCGAGGGTCCCGATGACGCCCGGGTTGCTGATGTCCTTGCCGGCCGTCACCAGGTGCTCCCTGCCGAGATCCTCCATCACCCGGATCTGGGCCCGCACCTCCTCTGCCGACTTCATCGTGACCGAGTCCCAGTTGAAGCAGCACGACGGGTGCACCCGGCCGTCGAGGTCTATCGCCGCGACCACCGCGTCACCCTCCTCTGCCGTATCCGAGAAGATGAGCTGGTCCATCCTGGCCGTCCCGAGGATCGCCACATCCACAACGCTGTAGGGCGTATCCGGGTGCAGGTGACCGCCCACGATCGGGACGCCGAACTGCGCGGATGCGGTGACCATGCCCCGGGTCACCTCGTCGCGGATCAGGTCGTTCGTGACGGAGAGGATATCGACCATCGCAACGGGCCTTCCTCCCATCGCAGCGATGTCGTGAACGTTCACAAGCACGGCACAGTACCCTGCCCAGAACGGGTCCGCCTCCATCAGCTTGCTCCAGATACCGTCCGCCGCAAGCAGCAGCGCGTCCTCTGCGTTATGCCGGATGACAGCGGCATCCTCACCGAACGAAGCGACAACATCGGGGCTCTCTATCCGGAGAGACCGGATCATATCCCCGATCACCTTCTTCCGGGTAACGCCCTCGTATTCCCTGACGGCCTGTGCTACCGTATCGGTGGAGCAATCCTTCACCACAAGAACACCAACACTCCACGTTTCTTTATGGTATTCTGCCTCATCAGAGATAATGTATTTGATTCACCGGTATTATGCACTCTGTTCCGGGAACCGATCGCGGCGGATGAGACCCGGGCGCCTCCGATCCGGAAGGGGGCTCCGGCAGGCACCCGGTCGAGGCGAGCGTGGCGCCCCGGCAGGGTATCCCGGAAGCTTTCCGCGTCCGGCACCGGGGTTGTATTTTTGATGCACCGCGTCGAATAGATCGGTATGGACTGGGTGGAAAAGTACAGGCCGCAGCGTCTCCAGGACGTTGTGGGGAACTCCGGCGCCGTCAGGCAGATGTACGAGTGGGCGCGGGACTGGTCGCGGCAGAAGAAGCCGCTGATCCTGTACGGGAAACCCGGTACCGGCAAGACCTCAAGCGCTCATGCCCTTGCAAACGACATGAACTGGGAGGTGGTGGAACTGAACGCCTCCGACCAGCGGACCAAATCGGCCCTCGAGCGGGTGGCGGGCTCGGGTTCCACCACGGCCAGTCTCTCCGGTGCGAGCCGCAAACTCATCCTGCTCGATGAGGCCGACAACCTGCACGGGCAGGCGGACCGGGGCGGGGCAAAGGCGATCGTGGAGATCATCGCGGCATCGCAGCAGCCGATCATCCTGATCGCAAACGACTACTACTCCCTCTCAAGGGAACTTAAAGCGGTCACGGAGCCGGTGCAGTTCCGGGCGCTCCAGGCCCGCTCGATCGTTCCCCGTCTCCGTCAGATCTGTGCCGCAGAGGGGGTGGCATGCGATCCTGCCGCCCTCGACATGATCGCCGAACGCGCCGGCGGGGATATGCGGGCCGCGGTGAACATGCTCTACGCCGCGGCTATCGGGAAGGAGCGCCTCGCAACGGGTGACGTCCACACCTCCACAAAGGACGAGCGGTCCACCATCTTCGAACTCGTCGGAGGGGTCTTTAAGGGGCGCAAGGACGCCGACCTGCTCCGCATGGTGGTGGAGGTCGAGGATACCCCGGATGCCGTCGAACAGTGGCTCGAGGGGAACCTGGACAATATGCCCGATCCCGCCTCCCGGGCGAAGGGCTACGCCTGCTTATCGAGGGCGGACGAGTACATCGGCCGGACCTACCGGCGGCAGTACTACACCCTCTGGCGGTACGCGAACGCGGTCATGCTCCTCGGCGTCGCCGACGCCGCCGGCGGGCACGGCATTCACGGCCGCATCATGCCGCCGTCGCGCTGGCAGAAGATGGGGGCGTCGAAGAAGCAGAAGACGGTTCGGGCCGGCCTTGCCCGGAAACTCAGCGAGATGACGCATATCCCGCAGGACGCACTCCGCGAAGACTTCTTCACCGCGATCAGCATCCTCGTCGAGCAGGACCCCGCCGGATACGTCCGCGAGTTCCAGCTGGATGCCGACGAGCTGAACCTCTTCATCCACGACAAGGCCCGGGCCGCGAAGGTGGTCAAAGAGGTGGCAAAAGAGGAGAAGACGAAGGAGAAGAAGGCATCAGGCAAAGAGAAGGCGACCCGAAAAGGCAAAAACCCCGGGGACGACGACCCTCCCGGCGATGCCGGAGAGGCGCGGCGAGATCCTCCCCCGGGCCAGGCGACGCTCTTTTAAGGACTGCGGCGGCGGTAGCGGTGGAGGTGAACGGGGCCGCAGTCCACGATCTCTCCGCCGTCTTCGTAGATCTCGCACCCCAGGTGGTAGACCAGGAGGTCGCTGTCGACCCGGCCGGCAAGCGCGATCAGCGGCGGGACCATCTCCACACCCGGGCGTACGGCGTAGATCAGGTCCGCACCCGCATAAAGCCGGAGATCCGGCTCGAATATATCGTCTGTCACCACGGCGAGCCCGTCGTGCCGGATGCCGGGCCTGATATCGGTGCAGATCTTAAGCGCACCTCGGGCCGCGATCAGTCTTGCAGCCTCGGGATTGTTGCCGATACCCACTTCCACGGCCCGCCGGTACCGACCTGCGATGTACTCCCCGATACTCCGTTCAATATGTTTATACCGACACATTACCCAGAGATTAGGTAATGGGCATCAATATTCTTTGGGACCAGCAGGCACCGGGAGGTATCGAGCTCCCGGTCGTCCGGATGATTGCGATGATCCTCGGGAGGGACCCCGGGCTCGTCGAATACCCGTTCCTCATCGACGGCTACGACCGGAACCGCGACCAGCACGATGCTCAAAAGATTCTGGACCGCCTGCAGGATACCCTCAAGCGCAGGTACGATATTCCCGGCCCCCTGCTGCTCGTCACCTCAAAAGACCTCTACGTCAACGGGTGCGACTTCGTCTTCGGTCTCGCGAGACCGGCATGCGGCGTTGCCGTCGTCTCGACCGCCCGCCTCGAGAACGACTACTACGGCAGGACACCGGACGACACCGACCTTATCGACCGGGCCGCAAAAGAAGGAGCGCACGAGCTCGGGCACCTCATCGGGCTCGACCACTGCGGCAACCCCGAATGCGTCATGTTCAGGCCGCGGACGCTGGATGAACTGGACCGGAAGAGGAAGATGCTCTGTCCGGCCTGCAGGGAAACGCTCGCGTCATGGGAAGAGAGATGACTGCAAACCCCGGGACCCCCGCCCCACGGATCCCCTTGCTGTCGCTCCCGTGAAGGTGGCCGACACCTCCCGTCGGAAGCATCCTCCGGCGCTTCGGGGAGAGAAGCGTGTGCGGCCGGCAAGACAAAAGTATTAAACGAACGTCTCGGGAAACTTAGGAGTGCATTACCATGGGATACTCATCTTCCTTGATCCAGCGAAAGTTCAAAGATATCGTCGGGAGGCGCTACGAGTCGGTCCTCAAGGAGTACAGTGAGTTCCTTCTGACCGAAGAGGAGATACTCGTCCCCGAGGTCCGGTCCATACTGGTGCCGCTCGATTTCTTCGTCCACGATATCACCGACGAAGCCATCGACGTCCTCTCCGCCTACGATGCCACCATCTCGCTCGCCTACATCACCGATGCCGGGGTGGTCGAGATCCTCGAGCGGGCGCTCGACCGGCCATCAACAGAGGAGTTCCGGGCAAAGAAGGAAGAGTACGGCCGGAAACTCCTCGAGCGAACCGCGGCGAAACTCGAAGAACACGGCCTTTCGACTCAGACGCGGATGTTCGTCGGGCATAAGGGCGACGATGTCGTACAGATGGCGAAGAACCACGATATGGTCGCGCTCTCCCGGCGCTATGCCGACGGAGAGTCGACCGACGCCTCGATCAGCCCGATCGTCCTGCGGATCTGCCAGCGGGTGGAGACCCCTGCGCTCATCTACTGACGGGTACATCAATGGAAACAGTTGCACTGATCGCGATAGCGGTCTTTCTCTTCACCTACGCCCTGATCGTAGACGAGCGGATCCACCGGGCGGTGGCCGCCATGTTCGGGGCGGCGATCGTGGTCTTCATCGGGATCGTCCCCTGGGAGGCGCTCCTCGAGCACGTCGACTTCGGAACGATCTTTTTGCTCCTCGGGATGATGATCATCGTCAACACCGCCCGCGGCAGTGGTCTCTTCGAGTATATCGCCATCCGGACGGCAAAACTCGCGAAAGGGAGTCCTATCCGGGTCCTCGTCCTCTTTGCGCTCGTCACCGCAGTGGTGAGCGCGTTCCTCGATAACGTCACCACGGTCCTTCTCCTCACCCCGATGCTCCTCTACGTCGCGAGGGTGATGAAGCTCAACCCCGTCCCGTTCCTGGTCACGGAGATCTTCGCCTCAAACGTCGGCGGGGCGGCGACGCTCATCGGCGATCCCCCGAACATCATGATCGCATCGTCGGCGGGACTGACGTTCAACGAGTTCCTGATCCATCTCGGCCCCATCATGGTCGTCGATATGGCGATCCTCCTCCTGATGATGTATCTCATCTACGGCCGATCGATGAGGGTGAGCCCTGATGAGCGGCAGGAGATGGTCCGGATGCTCAACGGTCTCGACGAGCGGGCGGCGATCGTCGACCGGTCCCTCTTCAATAAGTCGGTGGCCGTCATAGCCTTCGTGGTCCTCCTCTTCTTTATCCACGACCGAATCGGGGAGATCCTGCATATCGTCCTGCCGTTCGTCGACCCGGCGATGGGGCTCGAACCCGCAGAGGTGGCCCTGATCGGGGCGGCAATCCTCCTCTTCTGGAGCAGGCAGTCCCCGGAGGAGATCTTTGAGAAGATCGAATGGCCGGCCCTCTTCTTCTTCGGCGGGCTCTTCGTCATAGTGGGCGCCCTCGTCGAGACCGGCATTATCGCGAGCATCGCCGCGGTCATGGTCGAGAACGTCGCATCGACCGGCGAAGCGATGTTCATCATCGTCTGGTTTGCCGCCATCGCCTCGGCGATCGTGGACAACATCCCCCTGACCGCGGCGATGATCCCGCTCATCCACGACCTGGGGACGACGATGGACGCCTACCCGCTCTGGTGGTCGCTCGCACTCGGTGCGTGTCTCGGCGGCAACGGCACCGCCATCGGGGCGTCGGCAAACGTCGTCGTCATTGGTATCGCCGAGCGCGAGGGAATCGGCATCACCTTCGTCGACTTCCTGAAGGTGGGGATGCTGGTGCTCTTCGTGACGGTAGCGGTAGGATTCGGAATGCTCTGGCTGAAATTTGCGATGTGAATGACATGAAGATTCTCGTGCTTATCGATGGTTCGAAGTGGAGCCAGAAGGCGGCTCTGCATGCGATTGGACTGGCAAAGCGGAAGAATGCCGAGATTGTCCTCTTCTCGGTGCTGGATATCGCGGAGGCCAAAGCGATGGCGTTCAACTTCTGCGCCCAGAGCGGCATCTGCGAGCAGTTGAAGGGTTACGAGGGCCGGATCTGGACGGACATGCGTAAGAGCATCGAGGACGACCAGAACAGCATCCTCTCCCGCTACCGGGGGGAGAAGATCCTGTGCGAAGGAAAGATCGTCGAGGGCGGCATCAGAGACGAGGTCCTCAAGGAGGCAAACTCCGGCGAATACGGACTGGTCGTCATGGGGGCTTTCGGCCGGAGCGGGAAGGCCAGGATCAGCGCCCTCCTCGAGCAGATCGGCGGTGCGGTCAGGCCGCCGCTGCTCGTCGTCCGGTAACTCTCTTTTTGCCGGGCCGGCCGCACGTGGCGGCCATTCATGCTTCGCGTTCTTCGCGGCTCGCATCGAAGGTGCGAGGTGCGACGGATGGAACATCCGGAGTTTGTGAAGATGAAGATCTTCGAGAACACGGAACCGCGAAGGAAAAACGAGGGGTCGTCCCCGGTTTACTCGACTATCTCAAGGTCGTCCGAGAGGTCTCCCGAGAGGTCGACCGTCCGGAAGTCGCCGCTCGCCGGGAGCGCCATGGTAAAGTTCGTCGTGGTGTCGACCTGCACGCTGCATTCCGTTACGGTCATATCGAGGAGGTGGCCACCGGCGGTGCGGTCGCTCGTGATGAAGTGAAGGTGGTATCCGGGGACGTTGATCCCTTCTGCGAGCACCGGTGTCCAGAATCCGACGGCAGTCCCGGTAACGTTCTCGAACGTAAAGACCGTCTGGTTTGCCGTCACGTCGGCGAGCCGCGGGTAGGGCTTCTCCTGGATGGGCACGCTCCGGGTCACCACTCGCGGGAAGGTGCCGTCCATCCGGATCGCGTAGAAGAGGTTCTTTGAAGGGAGCTCCGCCTCCAGGTAGCGCCCGAGCCCGGTCAGGTTCACCGGCTCGTCAATCGCGATCGTCATGTCCGGGTCAAAGAAGGTCACAGCAGCGAACGGCGTCGTCGCATTCCCGGTAACCGGGTAGGCCCGGCCGTCAGTCCGGATCAGGTACCACTCGCCGTCGACGCCGATCAACTCCCCGTCGAGCCGGTCGCCGCACCCGATCCCGAGATTCCCATGCGTTGCGAGCTCGTCGAACGTCATGTCCCCGTCATAGACCCCCTGGAGAAGCGCATCGATCGTCGAGACCTGGAAGATCGTCTCCCGGTCGGCTTCTCCGCCGGGCCCGGCGGGAAGGGGAGAGACCGCAAGGGCGATGCAGGCCCCGATGAGGAGGAAGGCGGCGGCAACGACGCCGTAACGAAGCAATCTGTCTTCAGCCATGGATCACCTTCACAACGCCCCGATGTCCTCGTACCAGAGGTCGGGGTGTGCCTCGATGAACGCATGCATCATCGCTTTGCAGACATCGAGGTCCAGATCGAGCACCTCGACCCCATGTGACTCGAGGAACTCCCGTGCTCCCGGAAAGTTTACCGACTCCCCCGCCACGACCTTCCCGATCCCGAACTGGACGGCCGCTCCCGCACAGAGGTAGCAGGGCATCAACGTCGAGTAGAGCGTGCACTCTGCATAGTTATGGATTCTCCCGGCGTTCCTCAGGCAGTCGATCTCGGCGTGAAGCATGGGATCGTTACACTGGACGCGGCGGTTCCGGCCCCGCCCGATGATGCGGCCATCGCGCACCAGCACCGCCCCGATGGGTATTCCGCCTTCCTGCAGGCCGATCTCCGCCTCTTCGATGGCACACTTCATGAACAAATCCATATCCGAAGTCCTCCCGGGCGCTCAATTTAGTATATAAACCGATCGCAAGATCTAGATAGATCTATGAAGTCGTTTCTAGATTATAAAGTCATACCAGCAGAGACAGGCGACCTTCCCCGCCCCGGGCGTGGAGACCGCTGAAGATTGCATTCATGCCTCCCGGCCGACTGCACGGAACCGCACCTGCGTCGAGGTGGAAGACGACGCCGTCGGTCGCAACCCCCTCCGCCCGTCATGCCGCTACGGCACCGGAGATGCCGGAGGATGAGGTCACACCGGACCAGGTCCCCACAGGGAGCAGAGGGGCCGAAGAGATTCCGGAAAAGAAGCCTCCACGCATCGGGATCGAGCACTCACTCAGACGCTCGGGATCTCCCGATCGGTCCCGATCTCGTCGAGTGCCTGCCGGCCGGCAAGCCTGACGTCGCGGTTGGCATCGCCGAGGAGGCGCACAAGGGGTTCCCTGGCCCGCGGGTTGCCTATCCGCCCGAGCGCCCATGCCGCCATCCTCCGGACCCGGGGTTTCTGGTCTTCTAGTAGCCGGATCAGCGGCTCGACTGCCCGGGGATCGCCGATGTTCCCGAGCGCCCATGCTGCGCCCGCCCGGACCCAGGGGCTGTCGTCCTCCAGGCTCCGTATCAGCGGGAAGACAGGTTCGCGTCCATCGAGAATCCCGAGCGCTTTCGCCGCCTTCCATCGGACATCGACGTACTCGTCGTCCAGCGCCCTGATCAGCGGCTGTACCGCACGACTGTCGCCAAGCTCCCCGAGCGCATCCGCGGCCCGCCACCTGTCGTTGAGATCCCCGGATTCCAGCATCGAAAGGTACCTGTGGAGTTTCTTCTCCCTGCTGAGGCCTTCCAGCTCGTCTTCCGGTACCGGCGGATCCTCCCCTGCCATAGGCCACCTTACGCCCATCTTGGGTCACCCGAGTATAAGGTTTTGCCCCGAGATGCTCCGGGAGGTGCATTTTTCTACTCTCCCTGCCTTCACCATAGTATGGAGAGTCCGACCGGCATACCGGAGGGTACGACGTTTCCTCCGGAACTGGAACGCCTCGGCATCGCCCCGGGAGCAAAGATCGACATCAGGGAACTCGACACGATGGGGAAGGGTCACAACTTCCATGTCTTCCTCTATTTCGAGGAAGATCTGGCCAGGGACTCCACGCTCCGGGAAGACCTGCAGGAGTACAGCGACGTCCCGGACCTGGAGCGCCCGTTCATCAGGCTGGATGCGTTTCTCCGGTTCGCCACCGAGTCGGACCCCCTCTTCACCCGGCGCCTGGACGAACTCCCGCTGGTCGTCGAGGTCGTGGCCTACGGGGAACTCGGGACACGGGAGGGGAAACTCGTACCGTACGTCAAAGGAGTGATGCCGTTTCTGGACGAACTCACGATGGAGGATACGGTCGGCATATCCTGATCCCCCTACAGACTGTTCATCCGGGCGTTTCGGGAAATGTTATAGCCCGAAGCCATACCGGCCGGGCAAGGATCTTTCCTGCACCACATAAAGATCGAAAACCTATTTTATCCCGACGTTCTACTCCCCCTGTCGCTGGTAGCCGGGAAGAACGATCTGTCCACCCGGACGGGTGGGGTGCGAGGTGGTCCGAACCCGGGAGCGAAACCTTATATCCACGGGAATGTTGCCGCATTGACAGATAGCGATTGTTTCACGGACAAAACAGCAGTCCTCTCCGGGCCACCCTGGGGTACCCATGCCTGCCTCGTCTACCGGAGCCGGCACGACCTCATCGACACCCTGGTGCCTTACTTCCAGTCGGGGCTGGAGCAGGATGCCTGCTGCGTATGGATCACCGCAGACCCCCTGCAGGCAGGTGCGGCGAAGAAGGTCCTCGCAAGAAGCGTCAAAGACCTGGACCGACGCCTGAGGCGGGGAGAGGTCCAGATCTTTGACGCAAACGAGTGGTACCTCCGGGACGGCGGTTTTTCTTGCTCCGCTGCATTGAACAGATGCATCAGGAAAGGGCTTGAGGCGCAGGAGAGGGGTTATGAAGGCCTGTTCATCAGCGGCAACGTCTCCTGGCTGACAGGGATGGAGTGGGGTGCTTTCATGGAGTACGAAGCAAAGGTCAACCGCGCCATCGGGAGCAGCCGGATCGCCGCCGTCTGCGCCTACCCGCTTGATGCCTGCGGGACACGAGAACTGCTGGAGATTGCTTCCACGCACCAGCTGGCCGTCATCCGGCAGGACGGGGAATGGCGGCGGATCACCCTGGGAGAGGAGAATGCACCCCCGGATCAGGAGAAGAGGTGGGCTATCGGCCAGATCGAAGCGAACATCGAGCAGTTCGCGACCCTTGCCGACCGGATCCGCCACCCACTTCAGGTGCTCATGGCGCTCGCCGATCTGATCGAGAACGAACACTCGGATGCGATCCGGCAACAGGCAAAAGAGATCAATGAGGTCGTCAGGCAGCTCGACTCCGGCTGGGCGGGATCGAGGGCGGTCAGGGAGTACCTCATGAACCACGACCTTGCCGGAGCGGCACCGGTCACGGAACCCGGAACGTGCCCGCACCTTTCAGGATATCCAGACTCACGTCGAAGTTCCTGACCGTATGGGTGAGCGCACCCATGCTGATGATATCGACCCCGGTCGCGGCGTACCCCGCGAGGTCACCGCCGGCAACCCCTCCCGAGACCTCGAGGGTCACCCGATCCCGGAGCCCCTGCCCGACGAGCGTCCTGACCGTCCCCCGGACCGCATCCGGCGCCATGTTGTCGAGCAGCACGATCTCGGCCCCGGCCTCTGCAGCCGTGATTGCGTCCTGTGCCGTCTCGACCTCCACCTCGACCGTCCGGTAGAGGCTCTGCTCCTTCGCTTTCCGTATCGCTTCCGGGAGCGGCACCAGCGCGAGGTGGTTGTCCTTGATCAGGACCATATCCGAGAGGCAGTAGCGATGCGGGTCGCCCCCGCCGAGGACCACCGCCTTCTTATCCAGCATCCGCAGCCCCGGAGCCGTCTTCCGGGTGGCGGCAATCCGCACGGCGGGTGAGACCTTCCGGACGGCGTCGACAGCCTCACGGGTCCGGGTCGCAATCCCGCTCATCCGCCCGATGATGTTGAGCGCCGTCCGTTCAACGAGGAGGATCGCCCTCGCGGGGCCGTCGAGTTCGAGGAGGGTCTCTCCCGGGGCAACCGTCCGGCCGTCAGGGATACGTTCGCGGACCGTGACCCCGAAGTGTTCGAAGAGCGCCCGTGCCTCAGCGAGGCCCGCGACGGTCCCCGACTCCTTCGCCCGGATCACCGCCCGGCAGGAGACGTCGGGGACGACTGTCTCCGAGGTGACGTCGCCCCACGGCGCATCCTCCCGGACGAACCGGAGCAGGTCGTCGATCGGGATCATCCGCACTCACGCCCCGACGGCGATCATCCGCTCGATGGCCCGCCGTGCCCGGTCCATGACCTCGGGGGAGAGGACGACCTCGTGTTCCTCGGATTCGAGCGCCTGGCGGAGGTCGGCGAGGGATATCTTCTTCATATCCGCGCAGACGGCCTCCGGCTTCTCGTAAAAGACCCTTCCCGGGTAGAGGACCCGGAGGCGGGAGACCATCTCCCGCTCGGTGAAGACCGACCAGGGCTCGTCCCTGCCGGTTGCGGCGCTCCGGACCATGCCCCCCGTGGAGGCTATCAGGTCGGCCTGCTCCTGGACCTCCGGCGGGCATTCGGGGTGACAGACGACCATGCTGCCCGACTTCTTAGCCGCTTTTACATCGGCGAGGGTAAACCCCATGTGAACGTAGCAGTGGCCACCGGGCGGCACCGGGACGATCGTCTTTTCGGGGATCTCCCGCTGAACGTATGCCGCGAGGTTTGCGTCCGGCCCGAAGAGGATCGTATCCTGCGGGAGCGACCGAACGACCCCAACTGCGTTTGCGGAGGTGCAGGTGATGTCGGCGAGCGCCTTGCTCTCCGCCGTGCTGTTGACGTAGACGACCACGGCCGCATCGGGATACAGCGCTTTTGCCTCCCGGATCAGGTCGGGGGTCAGGAAGTCGGCAAGGGGGCATCCTGCGTCCTCTACCGGGATGATCACCTTCCGTCCGGGGTTGAGGATCTTTGCCGTCTCGGCCATGAACCGGACACCGCAGACGACGATCAGGTCCGCTCCGGTCTCCTTCGCCTTCACCGCGAGCTCGAGGCTGTCGCCCACCACGTCGGCGAGCGCCTGGATCTCCATGGACTGGTAGTTATGCGCCATGACGACTGCGTTCTTTCTGGCTTTGAGCGCACGAATCTCCTTCTCCATTGCTACGTACCCACCACCAGAGGGTTCTCGAGGTTCTTCAAGAGCGTCAGGATGGAGAGGGCTGCCATGTAACTCGTCGAGGGGTTATCAGGGCTCGGGACGTTCCTGACCCGGATGTAGATGTCCCCGAAGTCGCCCTCGACGAATATCTCGTGGATGTTCCTCTCTGCTGCAGGGTCGACCCAGAGTTCCACATCGGCGTCCCTGCCGGCAGCAAGTCCCAACGCTACCGCGACGTTGATGTTTTTCGGGTATTGCTTTATACAGTCGTGCGCCAGCCCTTTAAATACCTCTGTCCGGGCCGTGGCGGTCATCCCGAGCGACGCGGGGGGTTTCGTCGTTCGCAGGAGGAGTTGTCTCGGCGGCGAGACCTGGCCGATCTTGAGGTTATCGAGTCCGGTGATGGCGCCACTCGGGATGCGGATCTTCCTTCCCGCCTCCCGTGCGACGTCGACGAGGCGCTCGCGGAACTCATCGTCCGCGAGGGCTCCCCCGGAGAGGACGACGATGTCCCGTCCCGACCGAAGGACCGCCTCGCCGTAGTACCTGACGGCGTCGACCGAGGCGGCTTCCACGACGATCGAGAAATCCTCCTGCATGAAGGCGTCGAAATCCGTATATGGCCGGGCATGACAGAGCGCCGCCAGTTCTTCCGCCCGCCCGGGGATGATATCGAAGACAGCGATAACCTGGATGCTCTCGGCGTGTGTGGCGATGATACGCCCGACGTTGCCGCATCCCAGCAACCCTATTTTAATCATCAAATAAAGAAGTTGTAATATCAGCGGTTAAGTATTGTGCTCGGCACGAAACCGGCCGGAAGATGGTAAAACATCCCCCGAACGATAGGGGTAATCACACCGCCTGATATCGAACCGGCTGCCGACCGCGCGCAGGGAGTCGATTGCCATTACCCTTGAGGATCTGCGGGGAAGACGAATCCATATCGAGAGTTACGGGTGCACTTATAACCACGCCGACACACGGAGGCTTGAGGCGATACTGGAACGTCTCGACTGCACGCTGACCGGGCCGGACGAGGCGGATACCGTGATCGTCAACACCTGCACGGTGATCGGCGCGACCGAGCGAAAGATGCTCAGGCGCCTTGCGGCGTTCGCCGACCGCGACCTCTACGTGACCGGGTGCATGCCGCTCGTCCAGATGGAGTTGATCCGCTCGGTCTGCACGCCGCACGTTATCCATCCGGCCGAGATCCACGAGCGTTCCCGCGGTGTCGGCACCCCCGGTCCGGGAGCGGTCGGCGTGGTTCAGGTGGCGAGCGGGTGCGTCGGGCGGTGCAGTTACTGCATCACCCGGCTCGCACGGGGGCAGCTCGAGAGCACGCCGCCCGAAGCGATCCTCGATGCCGTGCGGGATCTCGTCGCGTCGGGCGCCTATGAGATCCAGCTCACCGGGCAGGACGTCGCCGCCTGGGGGCTCGACCGGAATGAGACGCTCCCGGACCTCCTGAAAGAGATCGCAGAGATCCCCGGGAGGTTCGCCGTCCGGTTGGGGATGATGCACCCGGCCTCGGTGCTCGGGATCCTCGGGCCGCTCGTCGACGCTTACGAGAACGAGAAGGTCTTCCGGTTCCTCCACCTCCCCGTCCAGTCGGGTTCCGATGCCGTCCTCGAGCGGATGCAGCGCGGCTACCGTGCGGCCGACATCGTGAGGATCGTCGATGCGTGCCGGGAACGCTACCCGGATATGATGGTCTCCTCAGACTTCATCACCGGGTTCCCCGGGGAGACGGACGAGGAGTTTTGCCGGACACTCGAACTCCTCGAGCGTGCGGCATTCGTGAAGGTGAACATCACCCGCTACTCCCGGCGGCTCGGCACGCCCGCCGCCGCCTTAAAGGATCTTCCCGAACGAATCAGGAAAGACCGGTCCCGGGTGCTGCTTGTCGAAGCGAACCGGATCTATGACCGCTACAACGAGTGCTGGATCGGGCGGGAGACACCGGTCGTTGCGACCGAGAAGAACGCGCCCGGTTCGACCGTTTGCCGCAACCCCTGCTACCTCAACGTCGTCGTTGAAGAGGACCTGCCGTTCGGGTTCTCCGGGAGCGCGGTGATCACGGAGAACCGGCGGCACTACGTCATCGGCAAGCTGATCCCGCACGGTACCGGGCACAGGGTTTAGCCCCACCGAAAGTTTTTCACCCGGCGAAGCGTATCCTCTTCCCATGCTGGGGATCACCGGGCACGAACTCTCCTCGAAGAAGGCCGAATACCTCAAATACATCTATATCAAGGGCGACGTCGTGAAGACGACCGGGATCGCCGCCCACTTCTCGGTCGCGCCCTCGACGGTGACAAAAGCGCTCACGGAGATGGCAAAGGCAGGATATCTTGAGCATACGCCCTATCACGGGGTGAGAGTCACAACTCTCGGCACCGACTACGCCCGGTTCCTTATCCGGCGTCATCGGATCGTCGCCCTGGTGCTCAGCCGCCACGGGCTTGAGCCCGGCGAGGCCTGCAGGGAGGCGAAGAAGATCGAGCAGTGCTTCTCAAAGGACCTCACGAACAGGATGTGTACGTCGCTCGGGCACCCGATGATGAGCGTCTGCGGGGAGATCGAGCACGATCGCTGCTGCTGTTGCCCCCGGGAATACCAGCAGGGGTGACGGCAAAACGTTTTTATCTTTGCATGCAGGAAAATTTAGACCAATACCAAGTTCGGAGTGGAAAGCCATGGGATCGCAGGATAAAGACAACGCCGCCTCCTTTTCGCTCGTTTCAGCCGTATTCATGGTCCTTCTGCTTGCAGCAGCCACAGCCGGGTGCACCGGGACCGAGCGGCAGGAGGACGGGAAGATCGTCGTCGCGGTCACCATACCGCCCGAGCAGGAGTTCGCAGAAAGGGTGGGAGGCGACCACGTCCGCGTGATCCTGCTGGTGCCGCCGGGAGCCGACCCGCACACCTACGAACCTCCGCCGGCGGTCCTCGCCGACGTCGCGGAGGCAGACATGTATGCCGTGGTGGGATCGGGGATCGAGTTCGAACTCGCCTGGCAGGAGAAGATCGCCGCTCTGAACCCTGAGATGCTGGTCGTCGACTGCTCGCGCGGCGTCGACCTGATCTCGACCGGCGAGGGGGGCCACGCGGGAACCGACCCGCATATCTGGGTCTCTCCGCGGAACGCGAAGATCATGGTCGAGAACATCCGCGAGGGGCTTGCGGAGGTCGACCCGGCAAACGCCGACGACTACCGCCGGAACGCCGATGTTTACCAGGGGGAGCTCGATGCCCTCGATGCGGAGATCGCCGGTGCACTCGCGGAGTCGGGGGTGACGAAGGTGATGGTCTACCACTCGTCGTGGGCCTACCTTGCCCGGGACTACGGTCTTGTCGAGGTCCCTATCGAGGACGAGGGGAAGGAGCCCTCCCCGCAGAGGATAGAACACCTCATCACGCAGGCGAAGGAGGAGAGAATCAGGGTGATATTCGCGTCGCCCGAGCACTCCACTCGGAGCGCCGAGGTGATCGCGGGCGAGATCGGCGGCACCGTGGTGCCGGTAAGCCCGCTCGCGAAAGACTACCTCGAGAACATGCGGCACGTGGCCTCGGCATTCGCAGGGAGCAGCGGGCCATGACCGCCCCCGTGATCGAGGTCGACGACGTCTGGGTCAGGATGCGCGGACATACCGTGCTCGAGGGGGTGAGCCTCGCCGTCTATCCCGACGAGTTCTACGCGATCATCGGGCCGAACGGCGGCGGGAAGACGACGCTTCTTAAGGTGATCCTCGGCCTCCTCACCCCCTGCCGCGGCGAGGTCCGGATCCTCGGCAGCACGGAGGCCGCGATGCGCAGATTCCTCGGCTACGTCCCCCAGTTCCGGACGTTCGACTTCGATTACCCCATCACCGTGCGGGAGATGGTCCTCTCCGGACGCCTCGGCCACATCACCCGCAGGCCCCGGCGCTATGACGGAAAAGACCTCGCCCGGACCGAGGAGGCGCTCGAGACGATGCGCATCGCTGATCTTGCGGACCGGCAGATCCGGGACCTCTCCGGTGGGGAGCAGCAGCGCACAATCATTGCCCGGGCGCTCGTCGGCGACCCGAAGGTGCTCCTCCTCGACGAACCGACGGTCTACGTGGACGCCCCGACGGCGGCGCAGTTCTACGAGGTCCTGGACCGGCTCCGCGACAGGATGGCGATCGTCCTCGTGACCCACGACATCGGGGTGATCCCGGAGCACGTGACCCGGGTCGCCTGCTTGAACAGGCACCTCTACACGCACGACACGAACGAGATCGCGTCGGATATGCTCGAGGCCGCATACCACTGCCCGGTGGACCTGATCGCCCACGGGGTTCCGCACCGGGTCTTTCCGGAGCACTCCAGGGAGGAGTGAGTATGCTCGAGGTGCTCGGGTTCGAGTTCTTCAGGAACGCGCTCGCCGCCGGGGTGCTCGCGAGCGTCGCCTGCGGCGTCATCGGCACCTACGTCGTGGTGCGGCGGATGGTCTCGGTCAGCGGCGGCATCTCCCACGCGGCCTTCGGGGGGATCGGTCTCGGCTACTACCTCGGGATAGACCCGCTCCTCGGCGCCGCCGGGTTCACCGTGGCGACGGCGCTCGGGATGGGCGCGCTCGAGATCCGGGCCAGGCAGCAGATGGACACGATCATCGGCGCGGTCTGGGCGGCCGGGATGGCCATAGGCATCCTCTTCGTCTACCTGACACCTGGGTTCGCCCCCGACCTCTTCTCCTACCTCTTCGGGAACATCCTTCTCGTGCCGCGGGGGGACATCCTGCTGATGACGGTCCTCGTGGTCATCATCGTCGGCGTCGTAGCTTTCCTTTACCGGGAGTTCCAGGCGGTCACCTTCGACCCTGACTACGCGACGGTCATGAACCTCCCGGTCGAACGGCTCTCGCTCCTTCTCCTTGTGCTGATTGCGCTCACGGTGGTGATGCTGATCCGGGTGGTGGGGATCATCCTCGTGATCGCGCTCCTCACGCTCCCGGCAGCGATCAGCCGTCTCTACACCACCCGGCTCTGGAGCATGATGTTCCTTGCCGTCGCCCTCGGCATCGTCTTTTCCGTGACGGGAATAGGGCTCTCCTACCTTTTGAACGTCCCGTCGGGGGCGACGATCATCCTCGTGAGCACGCTGGCGTATGCGGGCGCCCTCGGGGTCGAACGCCTCCGGCAGGGCGACTAGCGGGACAAACCGGTGCGCTTATGCCGGCGCACGCAAGAGGTGAGTGAACAATGGATCCGATCATCGAAGAGGGATACGCCCGGCTCCTCGAGACCCTCGGGGATCTGCAGGCGAAGAAGGAAGAGTCGGCCTCGGAGCTCCGGGGCAACATAGGGGCCCTCCTTGCACGGATGGCTGCCGATACGGCGCCGGTCGTGAAGCAGATCGGGCTTGAGATACTTCAGCGCGCAAAGAGGGAGGCGTCCGGGGAGCTCTACGACCAGGCGTTCTACGAGAAGAAGATGATCGTCCTCGGGAAGGCCGAACCGCTCCCGTACCGCCCGGACGACCCGAGCAAACCCGTCGATGCCCAGATATGCGTTCTCGACGAGGACGGGGCCTTCCACGAGTTGATGTACACCACCACCGATATCCGGACCGACTCGTACCTCGCCCCCCTGACACCGGAGGAGGCGTTCGACATCTACGGCTACGATCTCGTCTTCATGCTCTACCGGGCGCTGTACGAGTATGCAGGGAAGGAGGAGGAACTGACGGCCGCACTCGCGCGGACGCTCGAGTACCTCGGCTCCTGAAAACCATTTTTATTCCCGGATACGGGGGGGCCGACGGTCGCAGTCGCACCTCAGGGTGCTCCGACGCCCGCCGTGCCGGCGGGTCGCAGTCACACCTCAGGGTGCTCCGACGCCCGTCGTGCCGGCGGGTCGCAGTCACACCTCAGGGTGCTCCGACGCCCGCCGTACCGACGGCCGCAGTCACACCTCAGGGTCGGTTCCGGGACCGCCCTCCCGCCCCCGGTCTCTTCTCACCGGCGCCCGAAGATCGGGAACATCGGCTCGGTGGGGTCGCGCCCTGCCCCGAGTGCCGTGAGCGGATATGAGCGCGTAAACTCCTGGCCTTCGGCATTCTGGTACGTGATGACCGCTTTTGCCTCCGAGACCATCGATGCCAGACTAAAGCCGGATTCCTCGTCCGGGTCGAGCGAGGCGACTTCGAAATCGATGTTGAGCGGGACGAGGGCAACCCGAATCTTCTGCGCTCTCGCGGTGCCCGTATTGGTGAGAATGATCTCCCGCGCATCTTCCGAGAGATCCGCGGTGATGAGCGGGTAGTTCTCCGTATCTCCCATGATACGGAAACTCATCAGGATAGCGAGCATGAATACCAGCGCGATGAGGGCGTAGAAGACGTCGATGAAGAGCAGCCCGAGCGTGACGAGGGCGCCCGTCATCAGGACGATCTTCTGGTTCTTATCCATATAGATGAGTTGGTTCGCCGGAAATTATAAGGATAGGCTTCGGGTGGAGGGGGAGGTCGTGATCAGGACACAGCCCGGGAGTCGCCGGCACTCTTCACGCAGGAAGGGCAATATGACCATATACCGTCATGGCGAAGTACGTACAGAGAGACAGTATGCTTGAGTTGAAGTTCGTTCGTGCACACCCCGATATCGTCAGGGCAGACCTCACAAAGCGAGGGGATGTCGAGAAACTGGCCTGGGTCGACGAGGTGCTGGAGATGGACCGGAGGGCACGGGAACTCACCGTGGAGATCGGGGGCCTGCGCAACCGGAGAAACGTCATATCCCGCGAGATCAGCCAGGCGAGGAAGGCGGGGAACGATATCGCCGGGCTTCTTGCCGAGGCGGCAGGCCTTCCCGCGCGGGTCAACGAGGCGGAGACGGAGTATGATAAACTCACCGAAGCGGTGAAGTACCGCCTGATGCGGCTCCCGAACATCCTGCACGAGAGCGTGCCCGTCGGCAGGGACGATACCGAGAACGTCGAGATCCGGCGGTGGGGTAAACCGGAGGTCCCTGCGTTCGACCTGAAGAACCACGGCGCGCTCGCCGTCGAGCAGGGCTGGGCGGACTTCGAACGCGCGGCGAAGATCGCCGGATCCGGGTTTTACTTCCTGAAGGGCAGGCTTGCCCTGCTCGATATGGCGCTCCAGCGGTTTGCGATGGATCTCCTCGTCCAGCGCGGGTATACCCCGGTGGTTCCCCCCTACATGATGAACCGGGCCGCATACGAGGGCGTGACCGACCTCGCCGACTTCGAGAACGTCATGTACAAACTCGACGGCGAGGACGAGTTCCTGATCGCGACGAGCGAGCACCCGATGGCCGCGATGTACGGCGACGAGATCTTCGAGGAGAAGGACCTGCCGCTCCGTCTGGCGGGGCTGAGCCCGTGCTTCCGGCGCGAGATCGGGGCGCACGGGATCGATACGAAAGGCCTCTTCCGCGTCCACCAGTTCCACAAGGTGGAGCAGTTCGTATACGCCACGCCGGAGCAGTCCTGGGACCTCCACGAGGAACTGATGGCGAACGCCGAGGAGGTCTTCCAGCGGCTCGGCCTCCCCTACCGGGTCGTCCTGATCTGCACGGGGGATATCGGGACCGTCGCCGCAAAGAAGTACGACCTCGAGGTCTGGATGCCGCGCGAAGAGCGCTACCGCGAAGCGGTGTCGTGCTCGAACTGCACGGCCTACCAGGCGGTCAGGCTGAATATCAAGGTGCGCGACCCCGTCGAGTTCACCTCCAAGCGCTACGTCCACACCTTAAACAGCACCGCAATAGCGACCTCGCGCGCGATCCGGGCGATCCTGGAGAACAACCAGAACGAGGACGGCTCGGTCACGATCCCTGAGGCCCTCAGGCCCTACCTCTACGGCGAGGAGACGCTGTAGAGCACTCCGGGGCCTCTGGATCCACAATACATTCCCTGGCGGAGACGAACCGCCAGGAAACGACTACTTTCTTCGCAGTCCCGCTATCTCGCCGATCAGGACACCATGAATCCGGCGCTCCTCGGTGACGTCCTCGTAGGTGACGTACTCTGTCCCATCGGAGAGTTCGATCGGCGAGAAGCGGATCTCTTTCCCTTCCCCATCCCTGCACCGGACAGGAAACGTCCGCGGCCGGGAGTGGCAGGAGCCGGCCGCTTCCCGGTCCGCCTTCCAGGCGGCGACCGCCTCCCGGCGCTGGGTGTCGTCGGGGAACGCAAGCCGGAACCATTCTTTCCCGGTGGGGATATCCGCGAGCGTATACCCGAAGAGGTCGGTGAACGCCTGGTTAATGAAGGTGTAGCGGCCGTCGCTCTCGATGATGGCCGCCGCGACGGGTGATGAGTCGATCAGATCCCGGAACCGTGCTTCGCTCCGGCGGAGCCGCTCCTCGGTCTGCCGCCGGGCGAGGGCGATCGAGGCCTGGCGGAGGAAGGATTCGATCGCCTGTTTGTCTTCGAGCACCTCGCCGGGCGACAGAAATATCTTGACAGAGCCGAATAACCGGTCCTCCCAGACCAGGAAGGTGAGATTGATCTTCCCAAGATTCCATGTAGAACACATCTCTTCACAGATCTCCTCGGGGATCTGCCTGAAGAAAATATCCCCGTACAATGACAACTTTCCCAGACCAGGTTCCGGGTCTAACACGTACTCCTGGATACCCCGAGTCAGCAATGCCAGGGGATTCCCTCCCTGGGGATGCGATAATACCTTTTTGATGGGAAATGTCAGGCCAACGGGCTCCACCCCCAATAGGCGTGCCATACCAGCATGGAAGTCTTTATCCTGCGCCGCCTGCACGACGAACTCTCCCTCGGCTTCGTCGTATGCCGCCACGAAAATTCGTGGGTTCGGCACGAGTTCGGCGATCTTTTCAGTGATATACTGGTAGATATCCTGCCCCGGCGGCATATCCACGAGCTCCATCGCGGTCCGGGCAAGAAACTCCATGTTCCTGACATACCGCTTCCGTTCGGTGATGTCCTCCAGCACGAGCGTTGCACCTGTCTCCCCGTCCTCGAAGGTCGTCGGGATCGCCTGCATCTGGTAGAAGAACTCTTCGCCCTCGTCCCGTTGGTACCGGATATCGGCGATCACCTGCTCGCGCTCAAGGCCCTCGATCACCGCGAGCGCCTCGGGGGTGGAGACGACGGGGAGCGCCGCCTCGCGGATCGTCCGGCCGATGAGATCGTCCTTCGACTGCCGGAGGTGCTTGAGGCACTGGTCGTTGACCTGGACGATCCGCTGGTCGTTATCCAGGATGAGGATCAGGTTCTTCGTGAAGCAGAGGAAGGCGGAGATCGGGACGCGCTGGGCGAGGGAGTAGAGTTTCGCGTTCCCGATATGCCGCACATCGACTTTACCGGCGATCTGAAGGATCTCGAGGTGTTTCGAGACCGAGTTCCGGGTGACGCCGAGTTGTTTCGCCACCTCGGTGATGGTCATGCCCTTCGGCCGAAACCGGAGGGCACGAAGGATACGGTTCGGGAGATCGTGCTCCTCCTGCATGGTGCATGCATCCTTGCCGTACCTGTATATCATGCTTTTGTCGGCGACGGGCGCGGGATGCCGGCGGGGAGATCCGGTACCGACCGTATCCTCAGGATCCCGGTTTGGTATGCCCTCCGTCAGGTGCGAAGCAGGATATCGTCGCACCCGGCGATCGCCGTTCTACCTTCCTCCCCGGTCCCGCCCCCCACCTCACGGGATCGTCCGGATAATCCGCTCTTTCGTCACCTTCCCGGCGATGACGCGGGCAAGGGCGAGAAGAGCAAGCCCGACTGCCGCGAGGACCGCCTCCATCGTTGCCGAGATGCCCGGTCCGCCGGATATGACGGTCTGGAGCCCACCGATCAGGAAGATGAACCCGAATATCAAGGCGAAACCGAGGATCTGGTTCTCCCGCATCCCGAGCGCGAGCTGGGCCGCGCCGATGAGCCCGGCCGAGGCACCAATCCAGACCGGGACGACGGCTACGAAGTGAAGGAGGAGCAGGGGTTCGGCGGCGACGGAGACACCGGTGAGGCCGGCGATCGCCGCGACGCTCACTGCGGCCGAAAGAAGCATCATCACGTAGGCCGGGACGGCGACCCCGATAGCCTTTCCCTCCCAGAGGCGGCGGAGCGAGACGGGGGCGCAGAGGAGCGTCTCGATGGTGCCGTCCCGCTTCTCGCGGAGGAAGGCGTCGGCGCAGAAGATGTAGCCCATGAAGACCCCGACCGGGAGGGTGATCGCGGCGATGGCGCCCGCGACGGCGGCGGTATCTCCCCCGGCGCCCACAGCGATGCTGAGGGCCGACATGACCGGGAACCAGACAGAAAAGATGAGCGCGGTGATGAGGGCGCTCCGGTTCCGGAGGGCAAGCCTTATTTCGCGGCGGGCGATGACGGCGAGCGTGCTCATGCTCCGCCCTCCACCAGGTCGACGTGTTCGAGATATATCTCCTCAAGCGACCGGGACGACCGGCGGACCTCCTCGATCCGAAACCCGGCCCCGACGAGAGCCGCGACGAGGTCCGGTGTCGCGCCCGGGTCGGCGAGGGTGCAGTGGAGGGCGTCGCCGTCCGCATCGCACCCGGTGACGAACGGCAGCCTCCCGACGGTCTCGCACGCACGGGCACGCTCGCCCGGGTCGGCAAGGGCGACCGTCACGGACGGGCGGCCGGAGGCCGTGGTGAGGTTCTCCACCGAATCGAAGGCCCGGATCCTCCCTCCCGCAAGGATCGCGACCGTGGAGCAGACCCGCTGGACCTCGTCGAGGTGGTGGGAGTTTAAGAATACGGTCATCTCCTCCCGCCGGGAGAGTTCGACGATCAGGTCGCGGACCATCCTCTGCGCACCGGGGTCGAGGCCGGAGGAGGGTTCGTCGAGGAAGACCACCTCGGGCCGGTGGAGGATGGCCCGGGCGATCCCGAGTTTCCGCTTCATGCCGGTCGAGAACGTCCCGACCGGGTCGTCCCGCCGGTCGGCGAGGTCGACGAGCGCGAGGAGTTCGTCGATCCTCTCCGCGGGATTGTCGACGCCGTAGAGCCCGGCGTAGTAGGCAAGGTTGCCGGCGGCACTCATCCGGTCGGCAAGACCGTTGTTCTCGAAGAGCACCCCGACTTGCGCGCGTGCTTCGTCGTCGGCGGCGAGGTCCCTCCCGAGAACCCGGACCTCGCCCGCGCCGGGGGCGAGCAGGCCGAGCAGGATCCGGATGGTCGTGGTCTTTCCGGCACCGTTCGGGCCGAGGTAGCCGAATATCTCGCCGTGCCCGACGGTGAACGAGACGTCGCGAAGGATCTCGCGGCCGTCGAAGGAGCGCGAGAGTCCCCGGACCTCGACGGCGTTCACGCCCGCCTCCCCCTCCGGCACCGTGCGGCGCAGGATCGAGAGAGGGCGGGACGGGTATCGAGGGTTATGTGGAGGTTTTCAGCCGCATGACCGGTGGGAAACATAGGAATAGATCTCCTCGTAGAACGTAAAAAAGTAGTTTTTGTGTGGTTAAACAACCCCCGGGGTCACACCGGGGTCGACTGATCTATGACTTTATTGGAAGGAGGTGTTTCGGGACAGTATCCCAGAAATCATCATCGATTTCCCTGAACACCATGACGCTGATTTTTATCTAAGTGGCCATATAATAACAGATACCGCACCATGCTCATCATCTGCCACCTCGCATGCTTCATCGCCCCTGTACCGGCATGCAGGACTGGTTGCGCGGGCTGCCCTCGTGTGTGCGAGGATGTAAAAAGGTCTGGCATGCCGGGCTGACCGCAAAGTTCCGGTGTAGGCACCCGCGACCTTTTCGTAAAAGGGGAGGGAGGATCGGATCCCTGCCGACACGGGGCGAGTCCCTAGCGTTCAGTTTTTGCAGGCTTCGCCACAGCGACCGGACGGGTAATTCCGGTCACCAGGACGTAACGCCAGAGGACAGCGGCCAGGACGGCGCCGATGATGGGTGCGACCCAGAAGAGCCAGAGCTGCATGAGCGCTTCGCCGCCGACAAAGACTGCTGGCCCCAGGCTCCGCGCCGGGTTGACGGAAGCGTTGGTCACCGGAATCATGACGATATGCACCATCGACAGCGCCAGGCCAATGGGCAGAGCGGCAAATGTCTTCAGTTCCTCAATGCCGGTCACAGCCAGGATCACGAAGACAAACAGGAGCGTCATCACCACCTCAACCAGGAACCCGGATGCAAGCGAATAGCCGCCCGGCGACAATGCACCGTATCCGTTCTGACCGAGCCCGTCCACGGCGAGCGAGTAGGATGGGTTTCCCACCGCAATGGCAAGAATCACTCCAGCAGCGATGATGGCCCCGATGCACTGGGCAACGATGTAGATGAGCGCTTCCCGCGCTGGCATCTTGCCCGCCGTCAGCACTCCCACGGTGACAGCGGGATTGATGTGGCACCCGGAAACGTCACCGATGGCATAGACCATCGCAAGAAGAGCAAGTCCAAAAGCCAATGCTACACCGAGATTTCCGACCACCGACCCAGCGAGAACTGCACTTCCGACCCCGATAAGCACCAGTGCAAAGGTCCCGAACATTTCAGCAGCGTACTTTTTCATCCCATTTGCAGCCATTTGCATTCATCTCCACGATAATAATAGGCATCCGGAATCCTCCTACCGAAGGGTGACTTCCCTGGATGAGGGGAGTGCATACGCCTGTGCTGGAGAGTGGCTGTTAGAGCGACCAGCACACGGAACTATTGCGTGCAGATGTTGTTGCATAGATGCCATGGAGTGTGGAAAGTCGCCTGATAGAATATATATTTAGTGCTCAAGTTACGCCGTCAATCGGCCCTGCGGAAGAAGCGGAAGAGGATATGTATCGTGCCGTGTCACCCCCGCAAGTTAAACAGATAGCGAAATACAAAAGGGAATAAAGCCTGCAATAGCACTTGTTTCACCAAACAGGGCAAAAGTAGAGTGGGCCCGATGCGATTCGAACGCATGACCTCCCGGTTATCAGCCGGGTGCACCACCAGCTATGCTACGGGCCCGGAACACTTGTATTAGTGCCTACAAATATTGTACAATCTTCAATTTAAAGGTTGTGCAAGGACTCTGCTCCAGAATCGTCCGAGAATGACATCCGCGAAGAACATACGGGGGCGACAGCATGGGACGGACTCCGCAGATGGGTACCTTCCCGGAAACGGAGCCGGCGCGCAGGGCCGCATCGAGGCAAGCATCGACTCGCGACCGTCAACCACCCGGCTTATCGACGGGGGAGAGGGAGAGGTATACAGCATCCCCGGCAGTGCCGAAGACGTATCTGCAGCCCCTGCCGGAACGTAGGGCTCACCGGAGAACAATCATACGCAAAGGATACGGGCCGTCGGGACTACCCTGCAACACCCGGCGTTTCAGCACCGAATTGTTCCGGACCGGTATCCAAAGCGCTATGTTGAAAACCGATGATAGAAGTATAGTTGAGTGGAACAATGGCAGTACGATACCTACTCGGGAACGAGGGCATTGCGCACGCGTGTCTGGAGGCGAACATCGATTTTGCCAGCGGCTACCCCGGGACGCCGTCATCCGAAGTGATCGACATCCTCCGGGTGCAGGAGGAGCGCCCCTTCACCGTGGAGTGGTCCACGAACGAGAAGGTCGCCTTCGAGAACGCGCTCGCCGCCGCCTGGTGCGGTCTCCGCGCACTCTGCACCATGAAGCATGTCGGGCTGAACGTGGCGGCCGACCCCCTGATGACGAGCGCATACACCGGGGTTACGGGAGGATTCGTCGTCCTCTGTGCAGACGACCCCTTCGCGCACAGCTCCCAGAACGAGCAGGATACCCGTCGTTACGCGCACTTCGCCCGGCTCCCCTGCCTCGACCCGGCATCGGTCCAGGAGGCGCACGACATGCTGCAGGACGCCTTCGGCCTCTCCGAGGAGTTCGGCCTCCCGGTCATCTTCCGCCCCACCACCCGGATCTGCCACTCGAAAGGCGACGTCGACCTTGGAGAGGTCGGCACCGAGCACCGGACCGCCGCCTTCCACCGCGACCCGAAGCAGTACGTGGTCATCCCCGCGCACACCCGGGTTCTGCATAAAGTTCTGAACGAAAAACAGCCGGCGCTTAAGAAGCGGCTGGTCGAACTCGGCTACAACCGCCACACCATCCGGGGCAGCACCGCAGTCGTCGCGAGCGGCGTCGCCGCCGCCTACGTCCAGGAGGTTCTTGGGGACGACGTCTCGCTCGCGGTCGTCGGCGCCTACCCGATCGATGAGGAGTGGCTCCGGGACTTCGTCGACCGGCACGAGAAGATCCTCGTCGTCGAAGAACTCGCCCCGGTCGTCGAAGAGGCGGTGCGCCAGGTGGCGACGAAGACGGAGGTCTTCGGCAAGATAAACGGCACGGTCCCGTACGAAGGGGAGTTCAGCCCGGCGACCGTTGCCGCCGCTCTCGCAAAGGCAGGGATTACCCCCACCGTGACCTACCCTGCGGCCACACCGGTCCCGGGGGTGCCGCCCCGCCCGCCGATCCTCTGCGCCGGGTGCATGCACCGGCCGACGTTCTACGCGATGCGGAAGGTCTTCCGCGACGCCATCTTCCCAAGCGACATCGGGTGCTACACCCTCGGCCTCCAGCTCGGGGCGGTGGACACCACCATCTGCATGGGCGCCTCGATCACCGTCGGGAGCGGCATCTCCCGGTCGGGGGAGGAGCACCCCGTCGTCTGCACCATCGGCGACTCGACGTTCCTGCACACGGGGATGCCGGGGCTTTTAAACGCCGTCTACAACGGCGCCGACATGGTCGTCGTCATCCTGGACAACCGGATCACCGCGATGACCGGCCACCAGCCCAACCCCAACACCGGAATGACGGCCACGGGCGTTGAGAGCACGCCGATATCGCTCGACGCGATCTGCCGGTCGTGCGGGGTATCCTGGGTCGAGACGGTCGACCCCTACGACCTCCCTGTGCTCCTCGACACCTTCCGCCGGGCGAAGGAGCGCAAGGGCGTCCGGGTGATCATCGCGAAACAGCCCTGCGTCATCACCGCACGGAAAAGCGGGATCAAGCGCAAGGCGTATGCGGTCGACCCCGAGCGATGCACGGGCTGCGGTGCCTGCCGGTCGTTCGGCTGCCCGGCGATCGCGTTTGCCGGGAAGAACGCGACGATCACCGAACTCTGCGCCGGGTGCGGCGTCTGCGCGGACATCTGTCCATCGGGTGCTATCGGTACGGAGGGACGGCAATGAAACCCTCGTTCGACATCCTGATCGTCGGGATCGGCGGCCAGGGGACCGTTCTCGCCTCGAACGTCCTCGGCGAGGCATGCATCATCGAGAACCGGACCGTCCGGAGCGCCGAGACCCACGGCATGGCGCAGCGCGGCGGGTCGGTGGAGAGCCACATCCGCATCGACGGGCAGTTCGGCTCCCTGATCGTGCCGGGGACTGCCGATCTCCTGATCGCCTTCGACCTCCTCGAGGCCCTCCGCTACCGCCACTACCTCCCGGCCGGCGGGAGGCTCGTGGTGAACCGGCACCTGGTCGTCCCCACGTCGGTCTACCAGCAGAACCTGGACGTGCCCGACGAGGAGAGCATCCTCGCCGCGCTCGCCGACCTCGACGTAGCCTGCATCGACGCCGCAGGCCTCGCCGAAGAGGCGGGGAGCGTCCTCTCGCAGAACATCGTGATGCTCGGGGCCGCGTCGAGCGACATCCCTCTCCGGTCCGAGACCCTCGAAGAAGCGGTGCGGCGGTGCGTCCCCAAAAAGACCGTCGAGGTCAACGCCGCGGCCTTCCGGCTCGGACGGGAGAAGGGGGCCGGCACGCCCTGAGCGGGTGAGTCGCCGGGGCTTCCCGGCCGGCTCTCGAACACCTCTTTTACCGGCGCCGACGGTCCCGCCCGGAACCTGTATTACCCATCCTGCCGAGCTGGTATGCCATGAGCGAGCGGGATACCATTGCAGCACTGAAAAGCCTTGCAGGCGCAAAGCCCGAGTTCCGGCTCTCGGAACTGCAAAAAGACCAGGGGGCCGGGCAGTCGCTCGAACGCCTTGCCGGGGAAGTCCGCCCGCACCTCGACGGCCTCGGCCTCACCCTCAGCCCCGCCGGCGACGACTACGTGGTCGGCCGCCGCCCGGCAGAGCAGTTCACGGTCGACGATGCCGGGCGCGAGCGCCAGCTCGCGTTCTTCGAAAAGCCGGAGGTGCCTGACTACATCCAGCAGCTGGTCGAGTCCTACATCGCGAAGAAGACCGCCAAGTCCTGGGACGACCCGGTCGTGCTCGACCGGATGGCGAACGCCATCCTCGCCCAGAAGAGCCAGTACTGGAAAGAGCGGCAGGTGAGTTACCGGAAGGCCTACCCGGTCCTCGGCTACCTGGCCTACCACGCGCCCGTCTACCTGGTGCAGTTCGAGCACATCTTCTGGCAGGTCATCACCCAGGGGCTTGCGAAGCCGCACATGCGCATCCTCGATCTGGGCACCGGGCCGGGAGTCGTGCCGCTCGCCGTCATCGACCTTCTCGGAAGGATCGGCAGCGGTTCGGCCGAGGTCTACGCAGTCGAGCGCTCCGAAGAGCACCTCGAGGCCTACAACGCCCTCGTCCCGGCAGCGGCAGCGGCGCATGGAAACGCCGTGCAGGTGCATAAGCCCATCCGCGGGGATATCGAAGCGCTCACGGGCAAGGACCTGCCCGACCGGATAGACCTCATGGTCTTCTCGAACGTCTTGAACGAGCTCCGCCACCTCGATATCGACCGGCGTGCCGACCTCGTCGCCCGTCTCGCCGAACGGCTCGCGCCCGACGGGACGATCGTCGTCGTGGAGCCGGCGGACCTTGCCAACTCGACCGCCATGCGCCGGACCGTGCGCGCGATCGCGGACCGGGGCCTTGCCGTCCACAGCCCCTGCTCGTTCATCTGGGGCACCGCCTGCAACCCCGAGCGGTGCTGGACCTTCGAGCAGAAAGGCGATATTCGCCCGACCCGGCTGATGGAGCGCCTCGCAGGAGGGGCGAACGCCTACCGGTTCACGAACGTCGATATCAAGTACTCCTCGGCGCTCCTGCGGAAGGATGAAAAGACGCAGCACGCCTACCGGGTCCCGCCGGGAGCAAAGTTCGCCCGCTTCTCTCACCTCAACCGGCACCGTGACAAGAAGATCAACGTCGTCGCCGCACTGATCTCTGGCAACCTCGGGGATAACCGGACGAAGGTCTACAAGGTCTGCGACGGGACGCCGAGAGACCCGGTCTACGCCGTGATCCCGGCGACCCTCCGCGGCCCGCTGCGTGGCGCGCTCCGGAACATTCCCTACGGGGCCATCGTGCAGTTCTACGGGGTGCTCGTCCGCTTCAACCGCGACCACAACGCCTACAACCTGGTGGTCCTGCCGGGGACCCGGATCGAGCAGGTCGGGTGCCCGGCGGGCGAGGCTGCCGGGACGGAGACGGTGGAGGAGGAGCCCGGGGCTCCCGCAGATGCCCGGCCCCCGAAGAACCCTTCTCGTGAGAGGAGATGGGGCGTCCGGCCGGGAAAGCAGGTTACGCCCCGCCCCCGCCTGCACGGAACGGGCAAACGCTCCTGAGCGCGTAGAGCAGCCCGCCGTAGCCGAGGCTGACCGCGACGACCTGAACGATCGCCCCGAGCAGCGGGATGAAGATGAGGATCTGCAGGATCACGAATCCCAGGACGAAGATCCAGGCACGCCCCGGCTTCCATCCTGCCCGGGAGGCGATGACGTCCCCGAGGGCATATGCGACGAAGAGCGACGAGAGCATCAGGGCGACGATGAAGAGCAGCCCGCCGACGAGCGCGAGGGGGAGACCGATGATCGTGACGGCGACGATGAGGAGAATGATCGCCGATACGACGATCGCGACGAATCCGAGAACCGTGAGAAGGATCGGGCTCCCCTCGACCTGCCGGACCACCGCCGCGAACAGGTCGGGGAATATCCTGATGAGGATGAGCCCGAGGATGAGGAACCCGATGGCAAGCAGCACCGAGAAGAGGCCCGGCAGCAGCGGTCCCGGCTCCTCCTGCTCCTCGAACGTCACGTTCCCGGCCGTGCCGGTGTTGCTGAAGGTCCCGCCCGATACCGTCAGGTTACGCAGGACCGATCCGGCGTTCGTGACCTCGCCCGCGGAGATGAACGCGTCGCGCTCGATGACGGCGTCTTCGCCGATCCGGACCGTGCCCCCGGTGACGAGAGCGTTCGTCGCGTTCCCGTTCAGTTCGATCTCGCCCCCGGCGGCGAGCACCTTCCCGCCGACGTCGCCGTTGAGGATCAGGGTGCCTCCCGCGGCGATGATGTCGCCGGCGACCGGCGCATCCACCCTCACCGTGCCCCCGGCAACCGTCAGGCTGTCAACGGGAGCGCTGACGGTCACGGACCCGCCCGAGGCGACCACGTCGTCGGGGATGGGTGTGTCGATCACCTGCTGGTCCCCGCCGAGGAAGGTGAGCGCCTGGGCTCCGGACGGGATGAGCAGCAGGACGAGGATGATCACTGCCAGATGTTTCATACGGCCCGGATAGATCGCTCCCCTTCAAAAAAGTTCGTGCGGCGGGCGGAGCAATGCCGGAGAAACGTTGCCCGTAGTCGATACGGATACTTACGGGCCGGGTTCGTCCCGGCGGTGCGCGACACGTGAGGCGGCAGCCGGGACCGGTCCGCCTGCCTCCCGGCGTGCCCCCGGCACGAAAGGAGGCGCAGCGGATCTCTTCCCGCTACACCAGTTTCGCAAGGCGGCTCTTGAGTTCGGCGATCGCCTCATCCTTCCCGGGAACATCCGAATCCTGGATCGAGCGGATGTTCTCCTCGATCGACGTGCCGAGCCACTCCGTCGGGACGCCGGATGCCGGGAAGAGCTCCTGCCATTCATCGGACTCGAACGGGATGACCTTGACCAGTTTCCCGAGAATGTTCCAGTCGACGACACGGTAGTCCTCTCCGGTACTGGTATCCGCGACCTGTATCGATCTGTCCTCGTTGCACTCGATGACCCGGCCGTGGATGACGTAGACGCTCACCTCGTCCTTATCGGTGAAGGAGATCTGGACCACATCCCCCGGCTGCGGGCTCTCGGGCACCATATAGAGGGCGATATCGCCCGGGTACATCAGTTCCGGCTCGTAACGGTCTGCGATACCGATGTACCCGGTATCGGAGACATAGAGCCGGAGGTACTCCTGATAGAACTTCCTGACGATCCAGTAGACTGCTCCCGGATGCGTCTCCGCCAGTTTCAGGAGAAGATTGTGGATGGCGCTCGGAATGCTCTCCGGCCGATCCAGCACCTCACGGGCCAGCCTCTCGTACGCTTCCACAACCCCGACCTCTGTCTGCGTTGCCTCTGCCATTGTCAACAACCCCGCTGCATAATACCGGTGGTAGGATAAAAGTGTTCCTCCGGTCATTTGGGGTGCGCCGTCCTGCCCGGGTTCCGTGCCCATCTCCTCACCGGCCCCGGGAGGAGAGAAGCCGCCGATCACCACCAGGTTCAGGCGGGGCTGCCGGAGAAGGAAAGAACTATAATGCTTATATTCGACCGTGACCATACAGTAAAGCAGAGGATATTGATATGGGTGGCATAAAGGATTCTACGTATCTTGATGTCCGGAAGACCATCGCCCGGCGTTTCTCTCCCCGGGACGGGTGGCAGTTCGCATGGACCCCTGCCGGCAGTGTGCAGCCGGAGTGCGTGCTCTCCCGCCGGGTTGCCGGCAGGACGGAGCGGGTGCTCGTGAACGTGAAGATGGCCCCCGAGGTCCCGGCAGGTGCCGTCGAGGCGCTCCAGGCTGCCGCAAGCGCCGGAAAAGCCGATAAGGCTGTTCTGGTCGTACCCGGCGGGGCGAACGTTTCCGGGGTCCCCGAGGGGATCGACGTCCTGGAGATGGGCAACTGGCAGATCGTCGGCGGCCGCATTGCCTGGGCGAAGAACATCGAGCGCAGTGCGTTCCTCGAAGAGGAGCGCGCAAAAAGGGGCTTCGCGTAAAGCGGCCCTCAAAACTTTTCTTACATCCCAAAGTCAAAGAGCGTCGTCCTCGAGGGGTCGACGTCGTGCCAGTCCCACCCGAGCGGCTCGATGATCCGCGAGAGGGGCCCTTTGAGCGTCTTCTCAAGCATCGTCTCCCAGTCGACGACGAACTCCGGCGGCACCTGGTCGGCGTACTCGAAGCAGACCACGTCTGTGCGCGGGTATTTCGCCGTGACGGTCTTGATGTAGACCCGTTTGGGCTTGCTGCCCCGCTTGAAGTCGGTCCCGAGGTACTCGTTCGAGTACTTGGCGCCCCGGATATGGGCGTCGTCGTTCTCGTAACTCTCCAGGTTCTTCCCGATCCCGCCGGGAATACCGGCCTCGTCGAGGGAGTACTCCCCCCGGCGATACTTCCTGATGACGTCGCGCAGGTATGCCTGCACGTCGGAAAACGCGTCCCCGCGGAGGATCATCTCGAGGACGGCGCGCTGCACCTCCCGGGTGATCTGCGGAGAGTCGCTCCGCCGGATCTCGAACCCGACGACATCGACCTCGTCGACGTCCTTGCCCTCCTTCCAGACCAGGTGCCCGGCGTAGCGCTTCTTCTTGCCGGCCTGGAAGAAGCGGCGGTAGACCTTCTCGAACTTGATGGAGAAGTAGTGCGTATCGGCGTTCAGTTCGGTCTTCGCGAAGTCGCCGTAACTCACGTTCAGCCGCGCCTCGATCTCCCTCGCCCGCGCGATGGTCTCTTCGAGACCCGCCGGCGGAACCTCGACCATGCAGGAGTCGGTGTCGCCGTAGATAACCGTGTAGCCGAGATCGGTGATGACGTCGCGGGTGTGCCGGATGATCGCCCGGCCGACCGAGGTGACGGCCGACCCGATCTCACGGTCGTAGAGTCTGAACCGGGTGTAGCCCGAGACCCCGTAGTAGGAGTTCATGATCACCTTCAGGACGTTCTGCTGGAGGTCGTAGAGGACGTATTCCGCCGACCCGAAGGGGTACTGATTGCGCAGGCGTTTGCGCTCGTCCCGCTCACCGAGGAGTTCGGCGAGGATGCTCCGTGTCAACCCGTCCGGCTCGCGGGAGAATCGGACGCCGTTCGGCGCCCGCAGTTCGCCGTCCGGGTTCTTCGTCTCGGGCGAGGCGTTGATCGTCATCATCGCCATCGGGTAGAGCGATTTCAGGTCGAGGACCACCACGTTCTCCCTTAGACCGGTGGCGGGCTCAAAGACGGTCGCCCCCTCGAACTCGTCCCCGGCGGCGAGCCCCTTCGAGGGGAGGACGAACGTCCCGGATGCCTTCCGCAGAACGTAGATATCGATGACGTTCGACGAGTTCAGCGTCCGGTCGAGCGGGCACCCGACATACCGGGATATCTCCCGGTAAAACTCGATGATGTTGTTCTTCTGATCGATCCCGACGCAGAGCTCGACGTCCCGGCAGTTGTACTCCACGAGTCGTGCCGGGTCGGACCGCCAGAGCGCCGTGATCGTCCCGCTGTAGCGGACCTTCGTCACCCCGAGTTCCTCCCCGGCGATCGCATCGAGCCGGTAGGACTCCTTCTGGGCCTGGTGCATCTTCCGGTAGGCGGAAAGAAGGTCGAAGACAGCCCTCCCGCGAACGGCGTTCCGTTCGGTCTGCCCGGGAAGGCGCGCGAGGTCCTCGGCCCGCATATCGAGTGTCGCCATCCGTTGCAGAATATAGGGGATATCGAACTCCACGAAGTTCCAGCCCGAGAGGATGTCGGGGTCGCGCTCCCTGACGTAGTCGATGAGTCCCCGGAGCATCGCCTTCTCGTCCGGGTACCGGACGACCCGGTGCCGCTCGTGGAGACTGAGTTCGGGCGCATCGCCCGGCACCCCGCCGGACTGCCAGAGGAGTGTCGTATAGTCCCCGTCGAAGGAGTCCCAGCAGGTGACGCAGATGATCGGGTCGCGTTCGGGCTCAGGGAACCCCTGCTCGTCCACGCACTCGATATCCATGATACAGGTCCTGGCGGGAGCCTTGATATCGGCCGGCACGAGGTCGTGATACTCGACCTCGAAGGTTCCGTCGGGCAGTTCGACGGTACCGGCCGGCAGTTCAACACCGGCGGTAAGACCGCAGTCGATCATGAACCGGGTGGTAAACGGGATATCGGCCTCATAGTGCTGCATAAAGTCATCACGGACGGTACGGACGTCGCCGGGGCGCCGGGTGTAGAGCCGCCGGAGCGGGTCGCCGCGAATGGAGCGGTAGGTCGTCCCGGGCTCCGGGTCGACCCCCTGCGGGAGGGATCGGCCGTCCGCCTGGTCGGCGGGTGCGTAGAAGTAAGGCCGAAAACCGGTCACATTGACCCTGACAGCCTTCCCGGAGGCGTCCCGGCCGAAGACGTGGATGACCGGGATATCGACACCGACGCTGTACTCCACCTGGTGGATGCCGATCCGGACCTTCCCGAAGTCTTCCAGGGTGGCCGGTATGCTCATGCGGGACCCCAGCACCTGATCAGACATCGAATCTCCTGCAGAGGCCCTGCACGAACGCTCCCGCCTCTGCCATCTTCTTCTCCTCCCAGGCATCGAGATCCCACTCTTCGATGCCGAGGACTCCCTCGCGGCCGATCCGGGCGGGAACGCCGAGCGAGCAGCCGGAGAGTCCGTATTCGCCGTCAAGCACGCACGAACAGGCGAGCATCTCCCGCCGGTCGTCGAGGACCGCGCGTATCAGCATGGCGATGTGGTATGCAGGGCCAAAGACCGTGCCGCCCTTGCCGCGGATCACCTCCATGCTCGCCCCCTGCATCCGGGAGAGGATTGCTTCCCGCTTCTCGGTGCCGAGATCAGCGCCGGTCTTCGAGAAGAGCGGCACCTGGTGTTCGCCGTGTTCGCCGAGCACCCAGGCGGGCCCCGAAACCCCCGCTTCGCCGAGGTAGCGGGCAAAGCGGGCGCTGTCGAGCTGGCCGCCGAACCCGATGCACCGCTGCCGGTCGATACCCATCATCTTCCAGAGGCCGTAGTTGTTCGCGTCCATGGGGTTCGTGACGGTGATGACAACCCCCGAAAATCCCTGCAGGTGTTCGCTGCAGCGCCTCGCCACCGGGATATTGGCCTCGAGGAGATCGGCCCGGGTCTTGATCTCGGGCGTCCTCGGGGTACCCGCCGCGAAGACGAAGATGTCGGCATCGCGCATCGCCGCCGCATCGGTGGATATAGTGACATCGATCCCCGTGTGCTGCAGGTCGAGCACCTGTGCCCGGAGGATGGGCTCGTATGAGTCGTAGAGGACGATCTCGTCGACGAGACCGAGCGCGGCGGAGAGAAATGCCGTCTCGCCACCCACCTTCCCTACACCTAAGATTGCGAGCGAGGTCATGGTTATCGGTCCTGATATGAATATAACGCGGTAAAGATTGTGCGCGTGAAGAGGCCCTTGCTTGCACGGAGAATAACGATCCGGCAGGGAGAACGGCCACCTTACCGCCTTCCGTACCGATATCCGGGCTCCGGAGAGCGGAGCTCATATTTCTTCACCAGTATACTTGGCGCGAGGGTATAATAATACCCTACTCCCACCTTTTTTCAATGGTTGCGCTTTATCCAGGCCCTATCGAGGTCGGGGGCATCCGGTTGAAGAACCACCTCCTGCTGGCGGCCGGCATCCTCGGAACCACCGGGGCGTCGCTCGCCCGTCTCCTGCACAACGGTGCAGGCGGCGTGGTCACGAAATCCATCGGCCCGAGCCCGAAAGAGGGCCACCCGGGACCCTGCCTGATCGTCGTCGACGGCGGTATCATCAACGCCATGGGCCTGCCGAACCCTTCTGCCGCGTTCAAGGACGAACTGGCCGCCCTCCAGGGTGAGCCGGTGATCGTCAGCATCTTCGGGGGGACGCCGGAAGAGTTCCGGACAGTCGCCGGATGGTTCGCCGGCACGGCGTCCGGGCTCGAGCTGAACCTCTCCTGCCCCCACGCGGAGGGCTACGGGGCGGCCATCGGGAGCGACCCGGCTCTCGTGGAGGAATGCACGAGGGCGGTGGCCTCTCTCGGGGTCCCGACCTGGGTGAAACTCACCCCGAACGTCGCCGATATCGGTGAGATCGGGGCGGCCGCGGAGCGCGGCGGGGCGGATGCAATCGTTGCGGTCAACACCCTGAAGGCGATGCGGATCTCGACGGCGCTCCGCCGGCCGGTGCTCGGGAATAGGTTCGGCGGGCTCTCCGGGAAGGCCATCTTCCCCGTCGCCGTCCGGTGCGTCTACGACCTCTACGAGGCGTGCTCCATCCCGATCATCGGGTGCGGCGGAGTCTCCACCGCCGACAACGTCGTCGAGATGATGATGGCGGGAGCAAGCGCCGTCGAGATCGGGAGCGCCGTCATCGATGATATCGACATCTTTGCGGCGATCGCAAAAGACCTCTACAGCCGCGACGGCATCGACGCGGGCGAGATCGTGGGGTGCGCCCATGCATGAACAGATGCCCGCCGGGGTTACGATAACCAGGATAGTCGAGGAGACGCCGTCGATCAGGACGTTCGTCTTCGACCGCGATATCGCCGCCCGGCCGGGCCAGTTCGTGATGGTCTGGGTTCCGGGCGTGGACGAGATCCCGATGGCCCTCTCCTCCCCGTCATCGATCACCATCCTCGAGGTCGGGGACGCGACCGCCGCCCTCTTTGCGATGCACGAGGGCGACCGGATCGGGATCCGGGGCCCCTACGGGAACGGGTTTACGGTTGCCGGACGGACGCTTGCCGTCGCCGGCGGCGTCGGCGCCTCCCCGCTGCTGCCGCTCGCGGCGGCCGGGCAGGTGGACACCTTCCTCCTCGGCGCCCGGACGGCCTCCGAGCTCCTCTTTGCAGACCGGATACGCGACGCGGCAACACTGATGGTCGCGACCGACGACGGCACCGCCGGTCACCACGGGTTCGTGACGGAGCTCATATCGAGGGTGGACCTCGTCGACTTCGACCACATCTGCGTCTGCGGCCCCGAGGTCATGATGGCGGCGGTGCTCGCCGTCCTCGACCGGGAAGGGTGTGCGGAGCGGGGGCAGTTCTCCCTGCACCGTTACATGAAATGCGGGGTCGGCCTCTGCGGGTCGTGCTGCACCGATCCGCACGGCCTGCGGGTCTGCAGGGACGGACCGGTCTTCACCGGCGACGTCCTGCTCGGGAGCGAGTTCGGCCGCTACGCGCGCGACGCAAGCGGGAGCAGGCACAGGGTCTAAGTGCCCCGCCGCAAAAAGAGGGGTCAGGCGAGGAAGTCTTCCTGGGGTTCAAAGAGGAGAGCCAGGATGTTCTCCACCCACCCGAGCACCCGCGAGGCGATCGGGACTTCCTCGGCCCGGGCCCGGGCGTTCGTTGCCGCCACAGGATCCGTGCCGCCGTCCACGGGGGTCGGGGAGACGGTCACGCCGGCCGTCGTGTCGTCCAGCAGTCCGGTCTCGTCTATCTCGACTTCAGTCGGATTCCTGCTCTCGATCAGGCTCGCATCATCCGTGTAGAGACGGATGGACTGATCCCCCTCACCGCCCCCGACGACGAGGAACGAACCGTCGGGGGTCGCGGCAAGGGACTCCACACGACAGCCGAGAGCGATCTTCTGGAGCACGGCTCCCGTACGGCCGAGGACATAGATCGTCCTGCCGGATGCAGCGAAGACCTCGTTCGCCTCGTTTGAGAGAGCTGTCGCGAGGACGGCGTCTTCGGTGGGATACTTCCAGAGATGTTCGCCCTCCCCCGTGGAGAGGTAGACACACCGGTCGTACGACCCGGCCGCCACGAACCGTCCGTCGGGGGTAAGGGCAATGCCCTTCACGAGCTTGCCGGTCCCATAACTCCAGGACTCTCCCTCTCTGCTGTTGAGATAGTAAACCCCCTGGTTGTCGCAGCCGATCGCAATCTTACGGCCGTTCTCCGATATTGCGATGCCGTAACTATCGGTCCCCATATCGTAGTCCCAGAGCTGCTTCTTGTCCCGGTCGAAGATAAAGACCGCACCGTTGTCGCATCCTGCGGCAACGTACATGCCGTTTGACGAGAGCGCCACACTCCGGTAGACAAAGGTCGTCTTCTCGGCCCAGAGCAGATCTCCTTCCCGGTCAAAGAGATAGAGTTTGTCTGCGGCGACGCCGATGCGAGACCCTTCGGGCGATATCCCGACACCCTGCACCCGGGAGCCGACAACAGTCCTCCAGAGGACATTCCCCTGCTGGTCCAGGAGGTATACCGTCGAGCCCGCACCGGCAACGATCGTAGAGCCGTCATGTGTGACCGCCACGGAACCGACGGCATCGTTGGCTCCCAGACCCCAGAGGGGAGTATACCCATCCTCGCCCGCGGATGCGAACCCGCACAGGAGAGCGCTAAAGCAGCAGAACAGAAGAAGCGGCGTCCTGATGCGGCCGGCTCGGGATCTTCGTATCTCATTATCGCGACGTGTTGCGTGCACAAGCGCGGGATCCGCCCGGCGCCTTGCGGTAGAACTGGATGAAGTCACTTCCCCCGATGACATCAGGCCCTGACTTCACGGAGATCCTATATATATGTTATGGAGGGTGTACCGGCCCCGTTCTCCGGGACGGTTCGCCGGCTCCTGCTCAACCCCGATCAGGGGCGGCACGGGGCTGCCGGGTTTTCGGGATACGTTGTAAGGCATTTAGAGGACTCGGGGCAGGCCGGGTCTCAGGAACCCATCTGCCCGGGCCCGCGCACGTCGTCCCGGGCCCGCCCTGCCGACGGGTCGATCGACTCCAGGTCTTCTAAGTTGTTGATGTTCGTAAACGTCAGCAGGTCCGGATCGATCGTGCGGATCTCCTCCACGCACACGTACCGGGAATCCAGGCTCCTCACCATCGAGCGGAGCGAGAGCGACTCGTGCTCCTCCAGGTAACCGAGCAGTGCGCTCGTCCGGTAGACCGCGTGGAGCGGTTCGAGCATGTCGGCGTTCCAGCTGGGAATGGCGGCATCGTACTCGGCAGCGGCGTCGAAGAGCAGCCGGACCACCCCGGGATGAATGCAGGGCATATCGCAGGCGGCAACGAAGACGTACTCGCCGTGCACCGCGAGCGCCCCTGCATGCAGGCCTCCGATGGGGCCGAGATCTCTCCTGACATCCGGTATGCACCTGACGTCCCCGAGGTGGCCGAACCGTTCGCACTGGCCGGGGTCCCGGGCAACCACCACGATCTCGTCCGCCACCTCTCTCAGGGTATCGATGAGACGGTCGATGAAGGTCTTGCCCCGGAACGTAAAGAAATACTTCTCCCGCCCGCCGGCACGCCGTGCCGCTCCGCCAACGAGGACGATCGCAGACCGCATACTCCTCTCTCCAGCCGTCAGAGCCGCTCCCTCAAGCGGATCATCTCGGCGATGCAGGTATTGTAAGGCGCATCGAGGCCGTGTTTCCGGGCGAGCGCCGCCACCGCACCGTTCATGAAGTCGATCTCGGTCTTCCGCCCCCGGGAAAGGTCCTGGAGCATCGACGAGTGGTGGGCGGCCGTCGCCGGGAGCTGAGTGGTCCGGAGGTGCTCAAGGTACGCCTCCGGCGTCTCCCAGGGGAGGGCGACGCCCTCGGCTTCCGCCACCCGGTAGGCCTCCCGGACGATCGCGGTGACGATCGTCCAGGCATGCGGATCGGCGAGCGCGCCGTAAGGGACGTTCATGAGAGCGCCGAGCGGGTTCAACGCGCAGTTGTAGAGGGTCTTTCCCCAGAGATCGGTCCTGATCTCGGTGGTCGCTTCCGCCCGGATGCCGGATTTCCGGATGAGGTCCGTGAGAAGCCCGACCGCGTCGTCCATGCCGGAGGGGAACCGTCCCAGTTTCATGGGCGCCGCCTCCACGGAGACGTGGACCGACGCATCGCCCCGCCACTCGAACCCGGTGATGATCATGCCGCCGATGACCCGGTCGGTGAACCGCGCGATGATCTCCTCGTTTCCAATACCGTTCTGGAGGCTCGCCACCTCGCGCCCCCGGATGGCGTCGGCGAACTGGCGGCAGATCGCCTCCGTGTCGGTGGATTTTGCGGTTACGATGTAGTAGTCGGCGTTTTGCCACGCGCGAGGGAGGTCCTCTGAGCAGCTGAACCGGTATGCACCTTCTCCCCAGATTCCGGTCATCTGGAGACCGCGTTCCCGCACCGCGTCCGCGTGCCGCTTCCGGGCAACTGCATGAACGTCCGCGACGCGGGACAACTTTGCGGCGACGGTCAGGCCGACCGCTCCGGCACCCAGAACCACGATCTTCATGTCAACTACTATAACTATGGCGGAGTTACCTGTTAACCCCTCGCTTTTCCGGCGTGCAGACATTCCCCCGGCGTTCCATGGCAAGCAGGGCCTCCTTGATCGCCACGTCCGGGGAGAATCCGCCCATGCCGGTCTTCGCGACGACCCGGTGGCAGGGCACCACGATCGGGGTCGGGTTCCGGGCCATCGCCGCCCCGACCGCCCGTGGCGCGGTCCCGACCACCCGGGCAACCTCGCCGTAGGTGACGGTTCCCCCGCAGGGAACCGCACGGACCGTGCGGTAGATCCGGGCATTGGTCGATTCCCCCTCGGTTGCGATACTCCGGAGGGAGGCGAGGTCCGCCGGCCGCCCGGCACAGTAGCGCAGGATCTCCTCCGGGACCGGACCATCGATGCCGTCACGCGCGAACCGCACCCGGTAGACGAGATCGTCCTGCCACGTCACGTGGACGTGCCAGAGGCCGAACCGGCACGACCCGGTCACGATCGCCATCGGCCGGCCTCCTTTTTGAAGAGGTCGACGGTGCATGTCGCCATCTCCTTCTGCATCCACGGCGGCAGCCCGCCATGGACCCGGGGCTCCAGAAACCGCCGGTCCCCGAGGACGAGCATCCCCCGGTCCTCGGGAGTCCGGAGCACCCTTCCTAACGCCTGCAGGGCGCGGTTGATAGCCGGAAGGGTGTAGCTGATGAACTCGCCCTCCTCGCCGAACTTCATCCGGAAGTAGTCGATCACCATCCGGCGGACGCGGTTGAACGGTGCGAGCGGGAGGCCGATGACGAGCGCCCCCGAAAGCATCTCGCCCCGGTAATCCAGGCCTTCGCTCCACTTGCCGCCGCAGACCGCAAAGAGGATGCCCGAGCGGCCTGTCCCGGGGAGGGCCATGAACTCCCGGAGCATCGCGGCTGAGGCCCCGGTATCTTTGGACTCGACGTAGATCTGCTTTTTTCTGATGCGGGGGGCGCACCGCTCCGCAAAGGTGTTGAGCAGATCGTAGGAGGGGAAGTAGACCGCAAGGTTCCCCGGTAGGGCGGCAAACGTGGTGATGTAGTCCTCGGTTCGCGCGAGGTTCTCTCTGTCCCGGCGCATCGAGTAGGCGGTGGTGATATCGCTCGCACAGAAGATGCGGCGGTTCTCCGGGGGGAAGGAGTTCGGGAGCGATGTCGTGGTGACGTCAAGATCGCCGAAGTAGTAGCGGCGGTAACTCTCGATGGGGGAGAGCGTCCCGGATATCAGGACGCAACAGGCATGTGCCCGGGCGATATCCTGGAGTTTGGTGCTCGGATCGATGTTCCTCACCTCGAGCGCCACCGTGCCGTCGTCCTCTTTGCGGTAGACGGTCAGGTAGGCCGGGTCGGCTGCAGACCGGAAGATCCGGTAGAAGAACTCGGTCAGCCGCTCGATCGCGCTCTCCCGGAACTCGCCCGCCTGCATGTTCTTCTCGCGCAGCCCTTCGCTGATCTTGAGGAGGTCGTCCACGATCTCCTCCATGCTCCGGTAGAGCGTGCCGGAAAGGATCATCCGCTGGAAGATGGCGGGGTCGAACCAGTCCTCGACCTCGTGCGAGCCCTTGAGCGCTTCCATGAACCGGGTTATCTGCGGCAGGATCTGGACGATGGCGTCCGCCTGCTGCGACCGCCGGCGCCCGGAGAGTTCGTGCCCGGCCTGCACGATATCGCGCTCCTCGATCGTCACGCTCTCGATGCTCTGGACGACGTCGCCGCAGTTATGGGCCTCGTCGATGAGCAGCAGGGCGTCGTGCCCCTCGATCCCGAGCGACTGGTAGAGCTGCTCCCGGATCATGTCGTCGAAGAGGTGGTAGAAGTTCACGAGCACCACGTCGGCGTCCCGGGCGGCGTGCATCATCGTATCGTAGGGGCAGATGTCGCCGCAGAACCCGGCAAGCTGGTCGGGCCAGATCAGTTCGGTGCTCACCCGCTCGGCCCGGACGCGGAGGGCCGCCGACGGGATCATCTTCAGCCCTGCGTCCTCGGGCTCCACGAAGGATTTGCCGTGGATGAAGTAGGGGCAGATGAGCGGGTGCTCCGGGTCCATCTTCCGGATCTGCTGCTTGATCTGGCGATCGTTTGCCGGGACGAGCGATCCCTTCTGTGCCCGCTCCCGCATCAGCGCCGTCGAAAAGGCCTTGACGCCCTCGCACCGCCGGTAGACGTCTCCTTCGCCGCCGAGCGGGCACATGCTGGACTTGCCGATGAGGTAGGCGAACTTGAGATCGCCGCGCTTTTTCCGGACGAGCTCGAGCTCGCGCATGAACGTGGCGAGCTGGCTGATGGTCCGGACGGCGACGAGCACTTTTCGTCCCCGGCTCTCTGCGAGGAGCGCGGAGACCACGCTCGACTTGCCGCTCCCGGTCGGCGCATCGATCATGGCGATGCCGCCGTCGCGTGCGACGGATGCGGCCAGATCAAGCATCTCCCGCTGGTTGGGCCGGTACTCCCGGTATGGGAACCAGTCGTCGAGGGTATCCATTGTTTATAGGTCGACGGCTGACGTCAATGTAGTTTGGGTGTCCGGGGCGAAAGTGAACGAGACCGGGAACGGGTCGGGCGCCGGTGGAAGCGAGGCCCCGGGGACCGGGGATCCCCTGACCATTGCCCGGGTGCTGCCTATGGCGCTTGCAGCGTTCATCCCCCACCGGGAGCCCCCATAGCGCGCATATGCTCCCGTCTCTCAGGAAAAAGACGGACTGAAAGTATCCAGTACGGCCTCGCCGGAGACGCGAACCAAAAGTTTTATATAACAACCCGCTCACCGCTCACCGGTGAGATTGTATGTCACTCAAGGCTGAGGTCATCGACAAGATATCGGCTCTTATCACGGCCGCATTCGGCCTGATCGCCGCTCTTGCATGGAACGGCGCCATTCAGGAACTTTTTGCACTTATTTTCGGAGATCAGAGTACGCTCGCTGCAATGTTCGTGTATGCTATCGTCGTGACGATCATCGCGGTGATCGCGGTCATCCTGATCGGCCGCGCCGCAGGGAGGGCGAAGGCAGAGGATGAGGCGGCGGCAAGACAGTGAGGGGCCAGAAAACCCCCTTTTCGGCAAATTTGCCCAGACAGGAACCTACCTGATCTCTAATGAGCCGGCATGACGACCAGCCAGAGGCCAGGGCAGGTGTGGACGAGTCGCCCGGCCCTGCCCGCGGGCGACCGGTCACCGTCACTGTCATCGAGTACGACGGGTCCCGCTTCAATGAGCAGACCTGCACCCGGCCCGGGGACCTTCGGGCACTCATCCTCCGCCCGACGGTCACCTGGATCAATGCCGACGGCGTCCACGATATCGGGATGGTCCAGGCGATCGGGGACGCCGTCGGGATCCACCCGCTGACCCTGGAGGACATCGCGAACACCCGCCAGCGGCCGAAGATCGAAGACTACCGCGACTACCTCTACGTTGCAGTCCGGATGCTCGCTCCCGACGGCGACGGTGAGTTCCGGAGCGAGCAGGTCAGCCTTGTGCTCGGGAGAGGTTACGTCGTATCCTTCCAGGAACAGCCGGGCGACGCCTTCGAGCACATCCGGGAGCGCCTGCGTGCAGGAGCCGGGCGGCTCCGGAGCGAGGGGGCGGATTACCTCTTCTACGCCCTGCTCGACGCGATTGTCGACGGTTACTTCTCCGTGATCGAGGTCTTCGGGGAGCGTATCGAAGCGGTCGAGGAGGAGGTGGTGGCAGAACCCGACCGCGAGACCCTGCAGGCGATCTACGCCTTAAAACGGTCCCTGGTTGCGCTCCGGCGGTCGGTCTGGCCGCTCCGCGACGTGGTGGCGGAACTCGAGCGGGGCGACTCGCCCCTGATCCGGGAACCGACACTCTTCTACCTCCGGGACGTCTACGACCACACCATAGAGGTTGCCGAGACGGTGGAGACCTACCGGGATACGATGTCCGGGATCCTCGACGTCTACCTCTCGAGCCAGAGCAGCCGGATGAACGAGATCATCAAGGTCCTCACCATCATCGCCACCATCTTCATCCCGCTCACCTTCATCGCCGGGGTCTACGGCATGAACTTTGCCTACATGCCGGAGATCAGACACCCCTGGGGTTACCCCGCGGCCCTCGCTTCGATGGCGGTCGTCGCGGCGATGATGCTTCTCTACTTCAGAAAGAAGGGGTGGATCTGATCCGCGGCCGGCACCCCCTCCCGCCGTAACCGGAATACCATTATATCCCGCTACGTCGAAGCCCGCGCCAACCTGCCGCGAGGAGAAGCGGGCCGTGTGCACCGCGGGCGGCAGGACGTGGAGCATGCAGGCGAACCGACGGCACCCGGAGGAGCAGGAAGAGAAGCGCGCAACGCGGAGGACCGTCGCCGTCATCGTGATCTCCGCCACCGCCACGGTCATATTCTTGCTCATGGCGCTCGCCTACCCGGACATCTACCTCGAGCGCGTCTTCTATACGTCCCTTACGATCAGCCTCGTCTACCTCTTCTTCTTCATCGTCGAATCCCTCACCATCCGGCGCATCAGGGACGAGCGGGAGCGTTACTCGTTTCGGAGAACGGTATCCATCCTGAAGCTCGTCGTTATCGCCGTCATTCTCCTCCGGGTCTGGATCGATACCAACTACATCTTCGTCGCCTACGGGATCGTCGGCGCCGGGATCGCCGTCGCGCTCCAGGACCTCTTCAAGAACTTCGTCGGCGGCATCCTGATCATCATCTCCCGCACCTACCAGATCGGTGACCGTATCGAGATCAGCGAGACGATGGGCGACGTGATCGACATCGGGATCCTCGAGACGAAGCTCCTGGAGATTCACGCCCGCGACGTGAAGGGCGACCAGGCGACGGGCAGGATCGCCGTCGTCCCGAACGGTGCCGTCCTCTCATCAAGGGTCTTCAACTACACGATGGACCACACCTTCGTCTGGGACGAGATCTCCATCCCCATCACCTACGGATCGGACTGGCGGCGGGCCGTCTCCCTCTTCCTCGATATCGTTCGCCAGGAGACCGCAGCGACGGCCGGACAGGCCGAGCAGGAGATCGAGAGGATCGGCGAGCGTTACTACCTGCCGAAGAGGGATGTGGAGCCGTCCGTCTACCTGACCCTCACCGACAACTGGATCACCTTCGATATCAGGTATGTGACCGATGTCCGGAGGAAACGGGCCACCAAGGATGACCTCTCCCGCAAACTCCTGGATGCGATCGAAGCGACCGACGGTATCGCCATCGCGACCGAAAACATCATCGTCTACGACGGCGGGCCGTTCAAAGACGCATGATTTGCCCGACAGCGATGCTTTAATACCATATGATGGCCCTTTGGGAGAAGATGGCTGCAGACCCATCAGGCGGACGTTCGAACGCGGCGGCGCCTGCCTGAACGCGGGATGCGGACCCTTGCCGGGTGCCTCGCCGGGAGGAGGCTGACATTCCGGCGCCGGCACCCAGGAGGCGGAGATGCGGCCGGAAAAGACCTGTGGGATACTCTCGATCCGGGTGATCGATTACACGGAAGACCGCCTCGAGGAGCACGAATGCATCGAGCTCACCGAGGCCTGGTCGTGGATCGGCCGGGAGACAGTCACCTGGATCGACGTCGTCGGGGTGCCGGAACACGACGAACTCGTGGTCCTCGGCAAACAGGCGGGGATCCACCCGCTCACGATGGAGGATATCACGGCCCCGGACCAGCGGCCGAAGGTGGAGGAGTTCGGGAGCTACGTCGCCGTCATCGCGAGGATGCTCTCGGAGAGAGACGGCAGGGTCGCAAGCGAGCAGGTCAGCCTGATCTTCGGGGAGAACTACGTCATAACGTTCCGGGAGCAGCCTTTCCAGGTCTTCGGACAGGTCAGGGAGCGGCTCAGGAACGAACTGAGCGTCATCCGGGGATCGGGGCCGGATTTTCTCGCCTACACGCTCCTCGACGCCATCGTGGGCGTCTACCTCGCCATCCTCGACGCAGTCGACGACCGGGTGGAAGACCTCCAGGGCAGGGTTCTGGCCTCCGCTGACCCGCTTGCCTTAAAACAGATCTACGAACTCAAGGAAGACCTCCTGACCATTCGGAGAGCGGCCGTCCCGGCACGCGAGGTTCTCGGGTCGCTCGCGAGCCGGGAGTTGAGCCTTGTCCGGAAGGAAACGATCCCGTACTTTCGGGATATATACGATCGGTGCATCCAGGCGGCAGAGGTTGCGGAGTATACCAGGGATACGCTCTCCGGCGTGATGGATCTCCATACCTCGAACCAGAACAACAGGCTCGCCGAGATCACGACGATCCTCACCATCGTCGCGAGCATCTTCATCCCCTTGAGCTTCATCACCGGGTTCTACGGGATGAATCTCATGAACATACCGCTCGAAGACTCACCCTGGGGATATCCTCTCGTCCTCCTCCTCATGCTGGGCGTCGCGGCCGCGATGCTCCTCTACTTCAGGAAGAAAGAGTGGATATGACGGCGAGCCCTGCGCTGCGAGGGAAGATCCCGGCCGAAGGGCGACCGTCCCGGCACCCCCTTTTTTGTAGCGAGAATGCCTACACTTCTCCATTATGGCAATCCATCCCATCGACTACCGGTACGGCACTTCGGAGATGCGTGCCGTCTGGAATGAGGAGAACCGGTTCCGGGCGATCGTCACGGCCGAAGTGGCGCTGGCCCGTGCCGAGGCCGTGCACGGGATGATTCCCCGCGAGGATGCGGAGACGATCGCAACCTGCGCGCCGGAGGCACGCCTCGAGCGGGCGAAGGAGATCGAGGCCGAGATCAACCACGATATGATGGCGGTCGTCAAGGCCGTCACCGAGGTCTGCGGGGATGCCGGGCGTTGGATTCACTACGGTGCGACCTCGAACGACATCCTGGATACCGCGACGGCCCTGCAGCTCCGCGACAGCCTCGCGCTCATTGAGGAGAAACTGGGCAAACTCCTCTGCGTGCTCCTCACCCGGAGCGCCGAGACGAAGACTCTCGTCTGCGCCGGCCGCACCCACGGGCAGATCGGCGTCCCGACGACCTACGGCCTCAGGTTCGCCATCTGGGCGAGCGAGGTCGCCCGCCACATGGAAAGGCTCCGCCAGATGCGTCCACGGGTCGTCGTCGGGCAGCTCACCGGTGCCGTAGGCACCCAGGCGGCGCTCGGCGATGCCGGTATCGAGATCCAGGAGACGATGATGGAGTTCCTCGGGATCCGGCCGGTGGACGTCTCGAACCAGCTCGTCTCCCGGGACCGCTACGCGGAGTACTTCATGCTCCTCGCGAACGTCGCGACCACGCTCGACAAGATCGGCCTTGAACTCCGGCTGATGCAGCGCTCGGAGATCGGGGAGCTTGCGGAGGCGTTCGGGAAGAATCAGGTCGGCTCGAGCACGATGCCCCACAAGAGAAACCCGATCAAGAGCGAGCAGGTCTGCGGCCTTGCGCGGATCGTGCGCTCCGCGGTCGAGCCGGCCCTGCAAAACAACGTCCTCTGGGACGAGCGCGACCTGACGAACTCCTCCCCCGAGCGGGTGCTCTTCCCCGAGGCGTCGGTGCTGACCGATCACATTCTCAACGTGATGATCGGCGTGATGGAAGGCCTCGAGTTCAACAGGGCAAACATCCGGAAGAACCTGATGCTTCTCAGAGGGGTAAATCTCGCCGAGTCGGTGATGATCGATCTCACCAGGCGCGGCATGAACCGGCAGGATGCCCACGAGGCGATGCGGACGGCGAGCATGCAGGCGCTCGCCGAAGACCGGGACCTCGCCGAGGTGCTCGGCGAGCGAGCCGGGGTCACGGCGTTCGTCACCCGCGAGGATCTCGACCGGCTCCTCGACCCGGACGCGTATGTCGGGACGGCCGTCAGGCAGGTGGAGCGCCTGGTCGAGAAACTCGCGCCGCTCTGCCGGTGAAGGGATTTCGGGCGGGGTGCGCCGCCGCATCCCGACCGGCGGCCCTCATAATTTGAACCGGGGAGGGGTATCGAAGAGTTTGCGATACAGCGAGCTGAAGAGTGCGGTGTACTCCCCGGCCCTCTCGGTGGAGACATACCGGATCTTATCTCCCTCAGCCGCTTCAACGAGATACTCTTTTTCCACGAGAAACGTAAGATACTCCTGGCCGGTCTTTGAGTTCAGGTCGCACCGGTTGATGATGCCGGTAAACGACTGCGGCGTTCTGCAGAAGACCAGGATCTCCCAGTAGATCTCAAACGCCGTCCTGCGCCCGCTCATCGCCGATCCAACTCCAGCGTTTCTTTCAGGAGAGCCTCGGACTCCTCGATCTCGTCAAGCCGCTCGTCCCAGACCCTTGCGAACCGGGAGAAGTAGTACGAGGAGGTAAGGCTGATGAGGGCGACCCCGAGCGTGAGGAGCATGAAAGGGATGACCAGGTAGTTGTTGAGGGTGAAGACGATACCGTCTGTTGAGACGGACAGGTGTTCCAGGCTGCCGAGGACCCCGAGGACAAATGAACTGACGCCGCCGAGCGTGCAGACCAGGATCATGGTGCGGATGGTTGCGCGGTTGTCGCGGTAGTGGGAGAGCATCCGTACGATGAGACGGGTGAGAGCCTCGTCCGTGACCTCTCCTTTCTCATCCAGGTCGTCCTTGATCGTCTCGATCCCTTCAAAGATCCTGACGCTGGTGAGAAGCCAGTAAAATCCCGTAAGAGCGGCAACAAGTGCGACGAACAGGATGACCGGGGAATAGATCACGTACAGCGCGGTAGAGAAGGTCTCGTACATGGAGACCGCCTGCCCGATGAGCACGCTGATGCCGAACGCCATCACAAGTGCGGCAAAGACGATGTTCGCGATGATAATAACATAGAAGTTCCGGATCTCACTTCTGAACCGGACGAGTGCTGATTCGTGCATGGAGGTATTCACCGGTCTATCTATCTATTCGCGTTCTGCAAATAAAGGGCATGAAACTAAGATACGTATTCTGCCCAGGTGCCGATACCGGCCTCCGCCACCCCCTGCTTGCAATGGTATGACCGATGAAGAGACGGAAACCCCGGATAGAGGAGAGCGTGATACCCCGGCAGCTGCCGCCTCCCGGTCGATTAGAGGGCGCAAACTCCGCTGAAATCGCCCGAATAGCCCGCATTTTGCGCCGGCAGGTGTACACACATTTATAGTTTAACAGTGCAAACACTTTCATTGATCCGCTTTTTGAGGGGGCCGGAGACCCCGGTCTCCTCATGGCAATAACCTGCCGGATTACAAAATATGCCGACCATGAACCTGAAGGGCTGGATGGAACGTGACGGGGTACTGCTCTCCCCTGCCGACGTGGAGCGGATGCTGAAAGACGGGCCGGAAGCCATTGCCCCATGCGGCGGTGAGTTCCTGCTTGTCTGGGACGACTGCATCGCCCGCGACGCCTTCGGCGTCATGCCCGGCCCGGTCCCGCCCGGGACCGTCTGTTGCGGGGGGCGGGAGGTGGCCCGGATAGCCCCCGACCCTTCACCCTGCACCCTCGAAGAGGCGATCGTCACCGCGGTCGGTCTCCGAAGCGACGAAGGCGTGGTGGCGTTCTCCGGCGGCGTGGACTCGGGCCTCATCGCCGGGCTTGCTCACCTTCCCTGCGTGACGGTGGGACTCCACGGGTCGCACGACATCGCGTGGGCGGAAAAAGCTGCCCGGATGATGGGGCTCGACCTCACGATCGTCTCCCCGGCCGAAGACGAGGTCGCGGAGGCCATCCGCCGGGTGGTCCGGGTGATCCCCGATCCGACAAACCCTGTCGAGGCATCGATCGCAACGACCCTCTCCTTTGTCGCCGCCTGGGCGGAGGAACACGGGCATACCCGGATCCTCGCCGGGCAGGGGGCGGACGAGCTCTTCGGCGGCTACGCGCGTTACCTCACCTCCCCGGACCTCGCGGCGGAACTCGAGCGGGACTTTGCAGACCTCAAACGCCAGGGGACACGGGACCAGGCGGTGGCGGCGCTTCATGGGGCATACTTCTCGACACCTTACCTCGACGCCCGGGTGGTGCGCGCCGCGCAGGCGATCCCGGCGAGAGAGAGGGTGCGCGGGGGGGTGAGAAAGCACCCCCTGCGGGTGGTCGCAGAACGTCACATTCCCGCAGAAATCGCCCGGGCCGAGAAGAAAGCAATGCAATACGGGAGCGGGATCTGGCGGACAATACAACGGCTTGCACGTCAAAACGGTTATAAAAAGTCGGTACAAGGGTACTTAACGGAGATCAGTAGGGCGGAACATGGTAACTGAGAGCGATATAGAGCATATAGCAGAACTTGCGGATATCGGCATATCGAAAGACGAGGTGCCGGAGTTCACCACCCAGTTCAACGCAATCCTCGACTACTTTGAGGTTCTCGACACCGTACAGGGCGAAAGCGCCCCGGCCGTCGGGATCACGAATGTCTTTAGGGACGACGAGCCCCGGCCCTGCCTCCCGCAGGAGGCGGCCCTCGCCAACGCAGGGTCGACCGAGGACGGGTTTATCAAGGCACCGAGGGTGATGTGAGTGGCGGGAACCCTCCAATTCTCGCCGGACGACCGGTACAACGCCTTCATCACCACCTGCCGTGAAGCGCCGTTTGGTGACGGGGCGCTCGCCGGCACCGCCGTCGCGGTCAAGGATAACATCTCGACGGCGGGTATCCGGACAACCTGCGCATCGAGGATCCTCGAGAGCTACGTCCCGCCGTACGACGCCCACGTCGTGGGACTCCTCCGAGAGAAGGGGGCCGCGATCGTCGGCAAGACCAATATGGACGAGTTCGGCATGGGCACCACCACCGAGACGAGCGCGTTCGGCCCCACCAGGAACCCGGCGGACCCGTCAAGGGTGCCCGGCGGATCGTCCGGCGGGAGCGCCGCCGCGGTTGCCGCGGGCCTCGTCCCGATGGCGCTCGGCACCGATACCGGCGGCTCGATCCGGTGCCCCGCGGCATTCTGCGGGATCGTGGGGCTCAAACCCACCTACGGCCGGGTCTCCCGCTACGGCCTCGTTGCCTACGCAAACTCCCTCGAGCAGATCGGGCCGATGGCACGGACGGTGGAGGATGTATCGAGGCTGATGTCGGTGATCGCGAGGTACGACCCCCACGACTCGACGATGCTCGATCGGCCGTACGACCACCAGCCCTCGGCAGAGATCAAAGGGCTCCGGGTAGGGATACCGGAGGAGTACTTCGGCGAAGGCGTGGACCCCCGTGTTGCCGGGACGGTCCGGGACGCCATCGGGGTCCTCGAGGAGCTCGGGGCCGAGACCGTCCCGGTGAGCATACCGGGGATGCGGCACGCGCTCGCGGCCTACTACGTCATCTGCACGAGCGAGGCCTCCTCGAACCTCGCGCGGTTCGACGGCGTCCGTTACGGCCCGGCGGTCGACACCAGGAAGTCATGGCACGAGGCCTACCAGGACCTGCGGCTGGAGTTGTTCGGCACCGAGGTCCGGCGCCGGATCATGCTCGGCACCTTCGCCCTCTCGGCGGGCTACGCCGGCAGGTACTACGCGAAGGCGCAGGTGGCACGCCGCAACATCAAGGAGGACTTCGAGCGGGCGTTTTGCGACGCAGACGTCATCGCCGGCCCGACGATGCCGACGGTGGCCTTCCGCCTCGGCGAGAAGACCGACCCGCTCTCGATGTACCTCTCGGACATCCTCACGGTGCCCGCGAACCTCGCCGGAATCCCGGCGATATCGGTCCCGTGCGGCAGGGTGGACGGCCTCCCCGTGGGCCTCCAGTTGATGGGAAGACAGTTCGAGGACGAGCGCGTCGTCGACGCTGCCTTTGCCTACGAGCAGGAGGTGAGGGCATGAAGACGATCGTCGGGCTCGAGATCCACGTCCAGCTCGCGACCAGAACGAAGCTCTTCTGCGGATGCTCGACGGACTACCGCGACGACGAGCCCAACACCCACTGCTGTCCGGTCTGTCTCGGCCTGCCCGGAGCGCTCCCGCGCCTGAACAGAAAGGCAGTCGAGTACGGCCTTAAGGTGGCAAAAGCCCTCGATATGAGGGTCCCGGAAGAGTCGGAGTTCGCCCGGAAGAACTACTTCTACCCCGACCTCCCGAAGGCCTACCAGATCACCCAGTACGACAAACCGCTCGCGGTCGAGGGGACGGTCGAGATCGAGGACGACGAAGGGCACGAAAAGATCGTCCGGATCACCCGGGTGCACCTCGAAGAGGACCCGGGAAGGCTCGTCCACGTCGCGGGCGCCTCGAAGTACTCGCTCGTCGACTATAACCGGTCGGGGATACCCCTCCTTGAGATCGTCACCGAACCGGATATGCGGTCTCCGCAGGAGGCCCGCCGGTTCCTCAACAAGCTCCGGACGATCCTCGAGTACCTCGGGGTCTTCGACGGCGACCGGGAGGGCTCCCTCCGCGTGGACGCAAACATATCGCTCGAGGGCTCCGAGCGGGTCGAGGTCAAGAACATCTCCTCCTACAAGGGCGTCGAGAAAGCCCTCACCTTCGAGGTGACCCGGCAGAAGAACCTGCTCCGGCGCGGGCAGACGGTGACGAGAGAGACCCGACACTTCATGGAAGGACGGGGTATCACCACCTCCGCCCGGGGCAAGGAGGAGGAGCACGACTACCGCTACTTCCCGGAGCCCGATCTGCGGCCGCTCCGGGTCGCGGACCGGGTGGCGGAGATCGACCTCCCCGAACTGCCCGTCGCCCGGAAGAACCGGTTCATGGCGCAGTACGGTATATCGCTCAACCACGCCCGGACCCTGACCGGCGACCCGAAACTCGCCGACTTCTTTGAGGCGGTCGCCGGCGTCGACCCGGTTCTCGCCGCCACCTGGGTGGCCGATACCCTGCTCGGGGAACTCAACTACCGCGACATGAGCATCGCCGCCGTCCCGGCCGACCGCATCGCGGAACTCCTCGACCTCCTCAAGTCCGAGACCATCACCGACAAAGCCGGCGTCCAGGTGCTCAGAGAGATGCTCGATGCTTGCGCCGCCGGCAAGCCCTGCGAACCTCCCGCCGTGATCGTGGAACGCGAGGGGCTCGCCAGGGCCACGGGTGGCGAGTTCACCCCGATCGTGCAGGCGGTGATCGCCGCGAACCCGCAGGCGGTGGAGGATTACCGGACCGGTAAGAAAGGAGCCCTGAACTTCCTCGTGGGGCAGGTGATGAAGGAGACCCGCGGCAGGGCGGACCCGCGGGAGCTCGGGCGAATCGTATCCGAGTGTCTCGATACAGGGGGGGTGTAACCCGCAGTGCATCTGATCATCGCAGAGAAGAACATATCGGCAAACCGGATCGCGCAGCTCCTCGCCGGCAACGAGAAGGTGAGGGCGACAAAGGATGGGAGCGTGTCCACCTACTCTTTCGATACGAAGACGGTGGTGGGCCTCAAGGGGCACGTGGTGGAGGTGGACTTCGAGCCCGGCTACACGAACTGGCGAAGCGAGGTCCACACCCCGAGAAGCCTCATCGATGCGGGGACCATCAAGAAGCCGACCGAGAAGAAGATTGTCAATATCATACAGAAACTTTCAAAAAAGGCGGACCTCGTCACCATCGCCACAGATTACGATACCGAAGGGGAGTTGATCGGGAAGGAGGCCTACGAACTCGTCCGTGCGGTGAATCCCGGGGTTAAGATCAACCGGGCCCGGTTCTCCGCGATAACCCCCGCGGAGATCCGGTCCGCGTTTGCAAACCTGACCGATCTCGACTTCGCGCTCGCGGCTGCCGGCGAGACCCGCCAAGCGGTCGACCTGATGTGGGGGGCGGCGCTGACCCGGTTCATCAGCCTCGCTGCCCGGCGGGGCGGCACGAACATCCTCTCCGTTGGCCGGGTCCAGAGTCCGACGCTTGCGATGATCGTCGACCGTGAACGCGAGATCGAGAACTTCGTTCCCCAGACCTACTGGATGCTCTCGCTTGCGACCGAGAAGGACGGAGTGCCGGTGGAGGCGCGGCATACCGCCGGGCGGTTCACCGACCACGAAGCGGCCCTCGCCGCGGAAGCGGGGACCAGAGAGCCGCTCGTGGTCACGGACGTGAAAGAGGGGCAGAAGAACGACCGGGCGCCGGCGCCGTTCGACACCACGACCTTCATCGTCGCGGCGAGCCGCCTGGGCCTCTCGGCGGCGAACGCGATGCGGATAGCCGAAGACCTCTACATGAACGGGTACATCTCCTACCCGAGGACAGACAACACGGTCTACCCGAAGTCGCTGAACCTGAACGGGATCCTCGAGACGCTCAAAGGAGGGGCGTTCGATAAGGACGTCGCCTGGGTGCAGCAGCACAGACGAGAGGTCCCGACCAGGGGCAAGAAGGAGAGCACCGATCACCCGCCGATCCACCCCGCGGGGGCAGCGAGTCGCGAGGCCCTCGGACAGGACCGGTGGAAGGTCTACGAGCTCATTGTCCGGCGATTCCTTGCGACCCTCTCCCCCGACGCGACGTGGGCGACCACCAAGTGCATCTTCGACGCGTCCGGCGAACCCTATACGGCCACGGGCGGCAGGCTCCTCTCCACCGGATGGCGCCGGGTCTACCCCTACTCGGAGGCGAAGGAGAATATCCTCCCGGTCTTCGCCAAGGGCGACCGCCTGCCGATCAAGAACGTGAACCTCGAAGAGAAGCAGACGCAGCCCCCGGCACGCTACTCCCAGAGCCGGCTCATCCAGGTGATGGAGGAGCTCGGCCTCGGCACGAAGAGCACCCGGCACGAGGTGATAGGGAAGCTCGTCTCCCGCCGCTACGTGGAGGGGAACCCGCTCCGCCCGACGCTCGTCGGGAGAGCCGTCACGGACGCGCTCGACAACCACGCGGAGACGATCACCGAGCCCGAGATGACCCGGACGCTTGAGGAGCACATGGAGCTCATCAAGCAGAGCCGACGCTCCCGCGACGACGTCGTCACCGAGTCCCGCGAGATGCTTCATAGGGTCTTTGACAAACTCGAAGCGCACGAGAAGGAGATCGGCGAGGAGATCATGGAGCAGACCGCCGAGGAGCACACCGTCGGCCCCTGCCCCGTCTGCGGCCACGATCTCCGGATCCGGCACATCGGCGTCTCCCAGTTCATCGGGTGTACCGGGTACCCGGAGTGCCGGTTCAACATCAGCCTGCCCGGCAGCACCTGGGGACGGGCGATCCGGGTCGAGGAGACCTGCGAGAAGCACAACCTCTCCCACGTCCGCCTGATCCGGAAGGGCTCTCGCCCGTGGGACATAGGCTGCCCGCTCTGCAGCCACATCGCCTCGAACGTCGAGGCGCTCCGGATGATGCCCTCGATGACCGACGACCTCATACAGCGCCTCCACGCGCACCATATCTACACGGTCTCCGAGATTGCAGGCATGCAGCCCGAGGAGCTCGCGAAGGCCGTCGGCGTCGACGCCGGGAAGGCCGGGCAGCTTGCCGGGGAGGCGGAGGATGCGCTCGAGGTCCTCCGCCGCCGTTCGGAACTCAGGAAGTTCGTCCGGAAGATCGTTCCCCCGAGGAAAGGCCGGAGTCACGCGAAGATCATCAGGAGTCTCCTCGAGCAGGGGATCGGGGATATCCATGCGCTCTCGCTGGCCGAGCCTGCGGCGCTCAAGAAAGCGGGCATCCCGGAGGCTGCCGGAACGGAACTCCTTGGGGCAGCCCGCGGGCTCTGCAACGAGCGCGCCCTCCGGGAGGCCGGGGTTCCCGCGGTCAGCCTGAAGAAGTACCAGGCCGGAGGCGTCGCAACCCCCGACGACTTCTGTTACCTCCCCATCCCCTACCTCTCAAGCAAAACCGGCATTAATCCGGAAACCGTACATAAACATGTGGACATGGTCTGCAGGCATCTCGGGCGCCCCACCCCGGCGAAAGTCTCCAGGGCGATGCTTGAGCGCGGGCAAAAGGAACTCCTGGAGATCCCCGGCATCGGCGAGGTGACCGTGGAGAGGCTCTACCTTGCAGGTATCTACGACGCTGCCACGCTTCGTGAAGCCGATCCGGAAGAGGTCTCCTCCATCACCGGCATCCCGAAGGCCAGGCTCCACGACTACATCGGCCATCTGAAGTGACACCATGCACGCGAACTGGAAGACCTGGGCACACGTAACGAAACTGGACCCCGATAAACACCTTCCGCAGGAAGCCGTCGAGGAGATCGTGACAAGCGGGACCGACGCCCTGATGCTCTCGGGCACCCTGAACGTGACGCGGGAGAACCTCCACGAACTCCTGGAGCTGGTCTCTGCCTACGGGCTGCCGCTGGTTGTGGAACCGGCGAGCCCCGACTGCGCCATATTCGACGGGGCGGTCGACCACCTCTTCGTGCCGAGCGTGATGAACACAAACGACGTCCGCTGGATTGTCGGGAAGCATTACGCCTGGCTCCGCCACGCGAGCAGCATCGACTGGGAGATGGTGGTACCCGAGGCCTACATCGTCCTCAACCCGAATTCGGCCGTTGGGCGGGTGACGGGCGCGGACTGCACCCTCTCGGGAGAGGACGTGGCCGCGTTCGTGGAGGTGGCGGACCGTTACTTCCGGTTCCCGATCGTCTACATCGAGTATAGCGGGACTTACGGAGACCCCGGCATCGTGCAGGCGGCGTCCGAAGCGGTCGAGAACGCCACCCTCTATTACGGCGGCGGGATCCGCTCGGCGGAGCAGGCGGCGGAGATGGGCCGCATCGCCGACACGATCGTCGTAGGGAACGCGGTCTACGAGGAAGGGATCGATGTGCTCCGGGCGACGGTCCGGGCGGTACAGTGAGGCATGCCTGAGATTTCAATCGTCCTGATCGAACCTCTCTACGAGGGGAACGTCGGGTTTACCGCCCGGGTGATGAAGAACTTCGGGTTCACCCGGCTCGTACTGGTCAATCCCTGCGCGCTCGGCGACGACGCCGTCATGCGCGCCTCCCACGCCCGCGACGTCCTCGATAACGCCCGCCGGATGACGGTCGAAGAGGTCTATCGGGAGTTCGACTTCGTCGTCGCGACGACCGGCGAGGTGAGCAAGTCGGTCTGCACCCCGATGCGGATGCCCTACTACGCACCGGCGGAGGTCCGGGAGACTGTCGGCGAGATCGACGGGACGGTCGCGGTCCTCTTCGGGCGGGAGAACTGGGGGCTCGCAAACACCGAACTTAAGCGGGCGAACCTCATCTGCACCATCCCGACCTCGGAGATCTACCCTATCCTGAACCTCTCCCACGCGGTGGGCATCCTCTGCTACGAACTTGCGAACCTGCCGCGCGGAACCTACCCGCTCGCGAGCCCCGTCGAGATGGATTCGCTCTACCGGCACATCGACGCGTTTCTGGATCGGATCGACCACCCGGACTTCAAGCGGGAGAACACGATGACCCTGATCCGCCGGGTGCTCGGCCGGACGAAACTGACCATCCGCGAGGCAAGTACGCTTCACGGGCTGATGCGCCGGACCGAGTGGCACCTCGAAAACAAAGAATAGTTTGCAGGAGAGATATAGGAGAATGATTCTTGTCGACTGGCAGATAGAAGACCGCATCAGACGCGGGCACATCAAGGTTGACCCCTTCGAGCCCGGCCTGATCCAGCCCAACTCCCTGGATATCAGGCTCGGTTCCCACTTCGTCTGGTACGTTCCGGGAGATACCGTGATCGATCCTTTCGAGAAGGAGACCGTCTGCTTGAACACGGAGGAGACGGTGGCCGACTCGATCGTTCTTGCTCCCGGGCAGTTCCTCCTTGCCGAGACCCTGGAATCGATCGAGCTTCCCGACGACATCGTCGCAAGCATCGAGGGGAAGAGCAGCATCGCGCGTCTCGGGGTCGAACTCCACCAGACGGGAGGCTGGATCGATGCGGGATTCAGGGGGACGATCACGCTCGAGATGTGCAACGTGAACTCCCGGCCGGTCCGGGTCTACGCGGGGATGCCGATCGGGCAGCTGGTCTTCTACCGCACGGATCGCGCCGCGCGCCCGTACAACATGAAGTGCGACGCAAAGTACATGGACCAGCGGCAGGCGACCCTCTCCCGCTACCCCGATAATGCGCGCCGCGCGTGATGCGGGCCGCCGGCAATCCGGCAAATCTCGCGCACCCCACCGTCCGACGGTGAGGGAGGCGGGCGGGGTGCCATCTGCTCCCGCCCGTAGAGCGTTATGCACTATATAGCAGGAAAACAGATATTGAACGATTCAACTGGGGATACCAATGCGACTTCTTCTGATCCACTCTGATCATATCGAATACGAGACCCGGAAGAAGACGAAGGTCGCCGAAGAGGATGCCGTCCCAAAGGACGCCCTCGATGAGGCGCTCGCCGTCTTCTGCGCGGTTGAGTCCGTCGACGAGGAGAACATCGAGGACGCCGTCAGGCAGGCGGTGGACGAGATCGTCACCACCGCCCGGCAGCTCGGCACTACCAATATCATGATTTACCCCTACGCCCACCTCTCCTCCGACCTTGCATCGCCGGAAGCGGCTGTGAGCGCTCTTAAGGGCATCGAGGAGGGGCTCGTCGGGAAGGACGGCTTTGTCGTGAAACGGGCGCCGTTCGGCTGGTACAAGGCCTTCTCGCTCTCCTGCAAGGGTCACCCGCTTTCGGAACTCTCCCGGACGATCGTCCCGGGCGAAGGAGCGGCCGCCGAAAAGAAGGAGATCCTGCACGAGTTCTTCGTCTTCACCCCCAACGGGGAGCGGAGAGACGCGGCCGACTACGCGAAGGAGAACACCCCCTTCGCTTCCCTGGTCCGGAAGGAACTCGGGTATCCGGGGCCTGACGGGGTCGAGCCGGTTCACGTCGACCTGATGCGTGCGAAGGAACTCGTGGAGTACGAGCCGCGCTCGGACGTCGGGCACCACCGCTGGATGCCCCGGGGCAAGCTGATCCGGGACCTTCTTTCCGATTACGTCCTCGCACGGGTGCTCGATTACGGCGGGATGCCGGTGGAGACCCCGGTGATGTACGATCTCGGCGATAAGGCGATCGCGGAGCACGCCGCCAAGTTCGGGGAACGGCAGTACCGGTTCAAGAGCGGCAACCGCGACATGATGCTCCGGTTCGCGGCGTGTTTCGGGATGTTCTCGATCATGCACGACATGCACATCTCTCCAAACACCCTTCCGATGAAACTCTACGAACTCTCGACCTACTCGTTCCGGCACGAGCAGAAGGGCGAGGTGATCGGGCTGAAGCGCCTCCGCGCCTTCACGATGCCCGATATGCACACCCTCTGCCGGGACGTGGACGGCGCGCTGAAGGCCTTTGAGGAGCAGCTCGTGATAGGCTGGAAGAGCGGCGAAGACCTCGAAACCCCGCTCGTGGGAGTCTTCCGGTGCACCCGGGACTTCTTCGACCAGTACGAACTCTGGGTGAAGGAGATCGTCGCGAAGTCGGGCGTGCCGATGCTGATCGAGGTCCTCTCGGAGCGGGTCCACTACTGGATCGCAAAGGTCGACCTCGCGGCGATCGACGCACAGGGCAGGCCGATCGAGAACCCGACGGTCCAGATCGACGTCGAGAGCGCGGACCGGTTCGATATCAAGTATTACGCCCCGGACGGGACGGAGGTTCACCCCCCGATCCTCCACTGCTCGCCGACGGGCTCGATCGAGCGGGTGATCTGCGCGATGCTCGAGAGCACCGCTGCACAGGAAGTCCCCTCGTTCCCGACCTGGCTCGCCCCGACCCAGGTCAGGCTGGTGCCGGTGGCGGAGCGGCACGTCTGCTTTGCCGAGGAGATCGGCACCCGGCTGAACGCAGCCGGCATCCGGGCAGACGTCGACGACCGGGACGAGAGCGTGAACAAGAAGATCCGCGAGGCCGGGATGGACTGGGTGCCCTACGTCGCGGTGATCGGCGACCAGGAAGCCGAGACCGGCCGGCTCATGGTCACCATCCGGAAGCTCTCGGAGAAGAAGAAGCCCTACAAGGAGACGATGAGCGAGACCGAGCTCATCCAGGCGGTCAAGCTCGAGACCGCCGGAAAGCCCTTCCGGCCGCTTTACACCCCGAAGGCCCTCTCCAGGAAGCCCCGGTTTATTTAATCTCTTTTTTTGCAAAGCACGAAGCTACGCTGCTGCAACTCGCACCAAATGGTTCGCACGCTCCTTTCAGTCGTGCCTCGCACCTGACGATGTCAAACAGGGGATATCCCACCTACCGTTCTTAGAAACGCCACAAACTCAATCTACGGCTTTCCACCGGGTTGCGCACCTGCGGTGCTTGTGCTCCTGCCCTTCGGCCAGTCGCATATCGCCACGCGGGGGAGGGGCTGACGGGGAGGGGGAGACCCCCCTCCCCTGTCCCCACCCCCCATGGCGATACTCCCACGGTCCACTGCATCCGGATTTTCCCTCGATTCAGTCACTTTGTTTGTCGCAAATCGAAGATTCTCAGCCTCTTCGAACCCCCCCGATTTCCTCCCCAATCATCGCTGCCCTGACAGCCACACATGAAAACCTGCAGGCCTCTCACACACACCTTGTCCAACACCATACCAAAGCCCGCCCCTAACAAGATTTAAGAGCCTCAGATGCTACTGTCCACCGGTGCATGAAACCATGAATGCCGAAGAGTACCGCTCAATCATATCGAACGCCATCGACCGGGAGGTCGAGGCTTACACCTTCTACCGGACAGTCAGGGAGAAGGTCACGGACGAGAACTTAAAAAATCTCTTCAACGAGCTTGCCGGGGAGGAGAGCAACCACAGAAAGACCCTCGAGGGCCTCCAGATGAAAGAGCCGGGGAAACTCGGTTTCGACACGAAGCGAGACTACAAGGTCGCCGACGCCCTGGAGACCCCGCCGCTCTCCGCCGACTTAAAACCGCTCGACGGCCTCGTTATCGCGATCAGGAAGGAGCTCGACGCGATGCAGATGTACACCCAGCTTGCGAGCCTGAGCGTCGATCCCGATCAGATGGCGTTATTCGAGAGCCTGGCCTCGATGGAGCGGGGCCACAAGGCGCGTCTCGAGGACATCTACACCAACATGGCGTTTCCGGAAGCCTGGTGAAGGCGGGCCTCGCGGTTCCGCCGTTTTTTTCCCGCAAAAGAGGGGAGAGATTGTTGAGGAAAGTGTGCAGGCTCCCCTGCTGCATCACTCTACGGCGCAGTACGCGCCCCTGAAGAACCAGTTCCGGTAGACGATCGGAGTGACGATAGTGGTCAGCAGACTCATCAACACGATCGCGACGAAGACCCCCTGGCCGATGAGCCCCGAGTCCAGCCCGATCAGGGCGACGATCATCGCCACCTCCCCCCGCGGCGCCATCCCGAACCCGATGATGAGGGAGTCCTCCCGGCACATTCCCATCGCCCGCGCGGGCAGGCCGCACCCGATGACCTTGGTGGCGATGGCGACCAGGGTCAGCGCCACCAGGAAGATGATGATGTCGGGGGTGAGCGCCTGGAAGTCCGCAAGGATACCGAGCGATACGAAGAAGATCGAGGCGAAGATGATCTGGAGGTACTCGGCGCCTTCCCTGACGTCCTTGCTGTTCCGGAGCCCGACTCCCTCGAATGCGACCCCGGCGATGAACGCACCGACGATCCCCGATAAACCCATCAGATCGGCGAGCATCGCGTAGAGGAACGCGATCATCATGGCGAAGATGAAGACGAACTCCGGGTACTTCCGCGCCAGCTTTGATCTATCCATCCGCTCGATGAACCGGCTTACGCCGAAGAGCCCGACGGCACCGCCGATGACGATGAACCCGAGCGCCTTGGCAAGGACCAGGCCGATCGAGACCGCCGAGACGTCTCCGGCGACCAGATCGGTCGTGATGGAGAGTGCCACCAGGGAGAGAATATCGTCGATGACCGCGGTGCCGATGATCGCCTTCGCCGCGCCGGTCTGGAGCATGCCGATCTCCTTGAGGACATTTGCAGTGATGGCGATACTCGTCGCCGTCAGCGCCGTGCCGACGAAGACTGCGCTGGCGAAGTCGAACCCGAAGAGAACGGCGGTGGCGTAGCCGCCTATCCATGGTATGATAACGCCGAGTATCCCGATGACGCCGTAACTTGCTTTCAGGATATCCCTGACGTTAAATTCGAAACCGATAACGAAGAGAAGGATGATTGCCCCGAGATGCGCCAGGCTCCGGACGAAGTCCGTGTAGGTGATCAGGCCGAGCATGCTCGGGCCTACGAGGAGCCCCACGAGAATGGCCCCGATCGTCGCCGACTGGTTGATCCTGGATGCCAGGAGGTAGCCGGCGAGCGCGAGGAAGAGGAGAAGGCTCATCTGGAACTCGATAGATAGGGCGGCACTTTCCATTGTTGCCCATGATCTGGGGAGGGAGGCCTTAAGAAATGTATGCAACGTACGGGGGTTGCAGGGGGACTGCAGGAGAACAACGGCCGCATCTCGCCGGGTGCAGGGCAGGCGTAATCGGGTCGTTCACCCTCACCGCTTCAGGCAGGAAGAGAACGCTGCACGACGGGTTCTCCCCGGCCCACCCCCATAGGCAGGCATGCCGGCCATGTCCGATGGTAGCCGGATGGAAACACTAACCGTTGGATGAGCGGGGCTCTCTCCGCCTCTCCAGCCGAAAAATGGAAATACACTCCCAAACGCAAAAATAACCCGCTTTCAAGAGTCGTTATGGGTACACTACCTTCAAGACCTTCCACTGCAAATCTCCACTATAGATGGAACAGCAGGTACAGGTGACCATCCAGAGCGATCCGGCTTTCCTCGGTATTGTTCGGTCGGCGGTCTCCCGGATGGCATCCCTTGGCGGTCTTCCCGCCGGCACGATCAGGGAGCTCGCCCTTGGCGCCGAGGAGGCTGTGCTCTGGATCATCGACCACGCCTTCCCGCCGAACACGAAGGGCGAGATCACGCTCACCTGCTCGATCACCACCGACCGATTTGAGGTACGGATCGTCGAACACGGGATCCCCTTCGACCCGGAGATGGCTCCCCCGACACTACCCCGGTGCCGGGCGGTCATGGATCGGATCGCCTTTACAAACAGGGGGTGGGCCGGGAAGGAGACCCTGCTGGCGAAGGACTGCAGAGTGCCCCCGCACTTCTCCCGCCCTCCGGTGCCGCCCGCATCCACCGGATCCGTGCTGATCCGCCCGACCCTGCCCGATGAGGCGGTGGAGATCTCACGATGCGCTTACTTCAGCTACGGCTACTCCTACGGTTACGAGAAGGTTTACCATCCGGACGTGCTCAAAGCCCTGATACGATCGGGTGACCTTATCTCGTTCGTCGCGGTCGATGGCGATACCGTGGTCGGCCATGCCGGGCTCCTCTTCTACGACGACCCGGGTGTAGCCGAGATCGCGCTCGGGTTCGTGAACCCGCCCTACCGGAGCCGACGGGTCTTCTCAGACCTGATGGCAACCGTCGTTGCGGAGGCCGAACGCCGGCACCTGACAGCACTCTCCGGGCAGGCGGTCTGCACCCATCTTTACTCGCAGCGGTCGGCCCGGGCCTTCGGGATGGGCGAGTGCGCACTCCTCCTCTCCCGTTACACCCCGCTCCGGTTCACCGGGATAGCCGATGAGAACCGGGTCAGGGAGAGTATCCTTGCGGTCTTCCGCTACCTCTCACCGCCGGAGCATCCGGTTCTCTACCCGCCGGAGCACCATGCCGGCATAATGAGAGAGATCTACGATCACCTCGGCGTGCACCCGCCCTTCGGTATCGGCGATGCGTCAGCCGGCCTTCCGGAGAAGAGCGAATGCTCTATCATCGTTGAAGAGATTTACCAGACGGCTCAGATCCGTATCCGGTCCATCGGCACCGATCTCATCCCCCGGCTCAGGCGCGAACTCGACCGCCTCCGTGCCGGACGTATCGAGGCCGTCTACATCCACCTCCCGCTCACCGCTCCGGCAACCGCTGCCGTAGTGGACGCAATCGAGAACCTCGGCTTCTTCTTTGCCGGACTGCACCTCACCTCCACCGGCGAGGATCTCCTCACCCTCCAGTATCTGAATAACCAGATCCTGGACTACGACACGGTCATGGTGGCATCGCCCAACGCCGGCCGGCTGAAGGAGTATATCAGAGAGCGGGACCCCTGGCAGGAGTGAAGGATGCCTCCCCGGGTCTCCAGCATCTCATGGTGCGCCTGAAAAAGAGTCCGGATTACATTTGCAGGGAGTTCGAACATAACGTTGTGTACTCCCGGCACGTCCCCTGCCACCGGCAATAGCGGCAGCAGAGGACGGTCTCGGTACGAAGGCTCCCCTTCCCGAAGGCGGCGATTCGCTCGTAACCGGTCAGTTCCGCCCCGCAGCACGGACATGCGGCCATACGTCGCCCTACCGGACAAAACCGCCCCGCCCGGCATACCGGGCCGTATCCCCGGCCGCCTCTTCGATCCTGATGAGCTGGTTGTACTTCTCCACCCGCTCGCCCCGTGCCGGTGCACCGGTCTTGAGGTGGCCGGTCTGCATGGCGACGGTGAAGTCGGCGATGAACGTATCGACGGTCTCGCCGCTCCGGTGGGAGATCATCGCACCCCAGTTCTGCTGCTGCGCCAGACGTACCGCGGCGATCGTCTCGGTCACGGTCCCTATCTGGTTGGGCTTGATCAGGACGGCGTTGGCGACCCCCTTCCGGATACCCACCTCGATCCGCTCGACGTTCGTGACGAAGAGATCGTCACCGACGAGTTCCACCCGGTCGCCGATCGCTTTGTTCAGCAGCCGCCAGCCGTCCCAGTCGTCCTCGGCAAGGCCGTCTTCGATGACGATGACCGGGTATGCCGCCACAAGGTCGCGGTATCGGTCTACCATCTCGGCAGCGGTCAGGGTCAGCCCCTCGGTCCTGAGGTGGTAGGCGCCGTCCTCATAGAACGCGCTCGATGCCGGGTCGAGAGCGATGCCGATCTCCCCGCCGGGCGCATACCCGGCACGCTCGATCGCTTCCACGATCAGGTCGAGTGGCTCGGTGTTCGTGGAAACCGCGGGGGCAAACCCGCCTTCGTCGCCGACGCCGGTCGTGTAGCCCCGCGCCTTGAGGGTATCTTTGAGCGCATGGTAGGTCTCGGCACCCCACCGGACCGCTTCCGCGATGCTTGCAGCGCTGTACGGGGCGATCATGTACTCCTGGAAGTCGGGCCCCTGCCAGTTGGCGTGAACTCCGCCGTTGAGAATGTTCATCATGGGGACGGGAAGGAACGGCTTTAGCGGGTCTCCCAGGTACTCCCAGAGCCAGAGACCCTCTGCGGCGGCGGCAGCCCGGGCGACGGCCATGGAGACCGCAAGCGTGGCGTTGGCGCCCAGGTTCCGCTTGTTCGGTGTACCGTCGAGTTCGATGAGCACCTCGTCAACCGCTGCCTGATCGCGGGCGTCCATGCCCTGCAGGGTGCCGGCAATCTTGCCGTTGATCTGGCTGACAGGTCTCTGCACCCCTTTTCCGCCGTAACGGTCTTTTACGCCGTCCCGGAGCTCGACGGCTTCGTGTTTGCCGGTCGATGCGCCGGACGGGGTCGCGGCACGCCCGGACGCCCCACCGGCAAGCGTGATATCCGCTTCGACGGTCGGGTTCCCCCGCGAGTCCAGTATCTCGCGGGCATGGACTGATCGTATCCTCGTGTCAATTTCGGTCATGCTCGATCGCACCAGGAGGCGGGAGGGTATCGAGCGCAAAAAAGGTATCGACGGCACCGTGCTCGTCCGGGTGACGGCGGTGCGGGTGATACTCCCTCCTCACCACGTCCGGCCGCAGTGCAGGCAACGATCCCTGTGCATGCTGAGGGTATGTCCGCACTGCGGGCATCTCCAGCGGACCTTCTCCTGTTCGACGAACCCTGCGACTCCCCGCTCCCGTATCTCGCGCAGGTTGTCGAGCACGCTCGTCCGGTATTTTGTGTAGCGCTTATCCAGGCGTTTCAGCCGCGTGCAGGGATATCCGGTGCATTCGTAGCAGTACTCCCCCGTACGGTCTTCGCACTGCCGGATCCTGCACCGTGCGCAATGCGCGTTCAGGCTGCCGGCATCCTCCGTCCGGCAGCCCGGGCATCTGTTCTTCTCCCGCAGGTAGCCGATACAGAGCCCGCAGTTTATACCGCAGGGGGCGATCAGGATAGGGGAGAGGTGGCTCATTCTCGTATGCTCATCGTACGCCGGGAAGTCTCTTTCGATTTCGCCGCCGATGGGATGAGGGTGACTGCGAAATATTCACGTGCGGCAATGTGAAGGCCAGATGAATGCAGTACCCCCGGGCGGATTCGAACCGCCGTCGCCGGATCCAAAGTCCTGCATGATTGACCGCTACACTACGGGGGTGACAGAAATGAACCTACGGCTGATACCTGCGGTATCTGCTCTTATATTCTATGCATCGTGGGATTATATCGGTTTGGTCGCGGGCAGACGGGAGCTGGAGAGAGGCGGCGAACCGCCGGCCCGCACTCACGTCCGCTCGAAATCGTCCTCGAACCTGATGATGTCGTCCTCGCCGGTATACTCCCCGATCTGGACCTCGATCAGTTCGAGCGGCAGAAGGCCGGGGTTCGCGAGCCGGTGGACCGTTCCCGCCGGGACGAAGGTCGACTCGCCGTTCCGGAGGAGTGAGGTCTCGTTGCCGATCGTCACCTCGGCGCACCCGGTGACGACCACCCAGTGCTCGGAGCGGTGGTGGTGCATCTGGAGGGAGAGGCGGCGGTTCGGGGGGACGGTGACCCGCTTGATCTTATACGACTGTCCCTCCTCGAGGTTCGTGTAGGAGCCCCAGGGCCGGTGGACCTGCGTGTGGAAGAGTGCACGAGAGTCCCCCTTCTCGCGGAGGACCTTTGCGATCTCGCCCACCCGCTGGGCCTCGTCCCGGGCAGCGACCAGGATCGCGTCCTTCGTCTCGACGATGGCAAGGTCGTGAATCCCGACGGTGGCAATCAACCGGTCGGCGATGATCAGGTTCTCGGAGGAGTCGATCCCGATATGCTCGCCCCTGACCGCGTTGCCGTTCCCGTTCTTCTGGAGGGCGGCGTAGAGGGCGTCGAAATTCCCCACGTCGCTCCAGTCGGTCTCAAGCGGCACGACCGCCGCCCGCCGGGTCTTCTCCATGATCCCGTAGTCGATGGAGAGGGCCGGAGTTGCACCGTATGCCTCCTCGAGGGGCTGCTCGAACGCCCTGGCCACCTCCGGTGCGCACGTTTCGCACTCGGAAAGGAAGAGAGCGGCATCGAAACAGAACATACCGGAGTTCCAGAGGTAGCCGTCGGCGACATACCTCCCGGCGGTCTCGAGATCGGGCTTCTCGACGAAGGCGTCCACGGTTGAGCCGTCCCCGAGAGTCTCTCCGGGCCGGATATAGCCGTATCCGGTGTGGGGCGAGGTCGGCCGCACCCCGAAGACCACCAGGTGGTCCTTCGCGAGCCGCTCCGCCCGGCGGAAGGCCTCGCGGAACGGCCCGGTCGCGGTGATCAGGTGGTCCGAGGGGAGCACCGCGACCGTATCGAGCCCGTCCTCCCGGGTGACCTCCCGGACGCCGTAGTAGATCGCCGGCAGGGTGTTCCTGCCCACCGGCTCCACGAGGACCCGGCAGTCGCACCCGATGGTCGCGAGCTGGTCCCGGACCAGGAACCGATGATCGGTGTTCGTGACGATGGCGATCTCCTGCGGGGAGGAGAAGAGGAGCGATCTCTTCACGGTCTTCTGGAAGAGAGACTCATCGTCGATCAGCGGGATGAACTGTTTCGGGTAGTGTTCCCTCGAGAGCGGGAAGAGGCGGGTGCCGCTCCCGCCTGCAAGAATGAGCGTCTTCATGGGATCGACTCCGTGCCGCTGAGGGGCACTCGATTGTATACTCTATTGCGGTAAGGGGGATAAAAACGTAAGGTCTCCGCCGTGTTCCCCGGAACCCGCCGGTCCCGATGGGGGAACGATCCGGGGCCGGCCGGGCAGGGGTGCATGCGGGACCCAAACAGGAACGCAGGACCATCCATATCGCACCTGAGGGTGTATCGACTCTCGAATACAGCATCGCGGAGGTGTGGAAGGGCTGCCGGCCGCTTCATCCGGTCTCCGAAAAAAGTGAGTGTCCCTAAGCCCGGGTCATCGTCGAATTCCCGGGGTAGAGCGCACGGGCCTGCGGGTCGAGGTCTTCTGCCACCGCAAGGACGTGTTCGGCCTCCTGGTAATTCCCGAGCCTGCCGAGCACCATGCCGTAGGTAACCCAGGCGAAGATGCACGACCGGTCGATCGCGAGCGCCTGTCTGCACGCAAGCACCGCTTCCTGGGGGCGGTCGAGCCGGGTGAGGATCACTGCCCGGTTGTTCCAGGCGTAGACGTCATCGTTGTCGTAGAGAAGCGCCGCACTGAATGCAGCGAGGGCCTCCTCGTAGCGACCCTGCCTCTCAAGCGCCACGCCCCTGTTGTTCAGGGCCGCCGGGTCCTGCAGGTTCTCTACAATGACGTCGGTGTACGCCCGGGACGCAGTTCTGTCATCACCCTTACCGGGTATCTCCGGTGTAACCAATCGGGGCATACGTTGGTACCTCGCACCCCTTAATGCAGGGTGACGATATATAAGTTCCTGAACCTATCACGCCCGGGAGCGGGACGAAGCGGGATCGGCCGGCAGGGTGACCGGACCCGGTCCCGGACCCGGGAAGTTGTTATCGACCGCCATCCCCAAACCAGGTCACCGTCTCGCGGAGCCCCGCTTCAAGCGTGCAACGGGGAGAAAAACCGAAGGCTTCATGGGCCCGGGATATGTCGGCGAGCGAGTCACGCACATCTCCCGACCGCGGCGGTTCGTATACCGGCCGGCGGTGTATGCCGGTGATCTCCGAGAGAGTCGCGGCAAGTTCGTTGAGGCTGATCCGGCGGCCCCCGGCGATGTTGAAGACACCGGAGGCGTCGCCCCCCATCGCCTGAACGTTCGCCCGGACGACATCCTCAACGAAGATGAAGTCCCGGGTCTGCTCCCCGTCGCCGTAGACGATCGGCGGCTTCCCATCGAGCAGACGGGTGACGAACTTCGGGATCACCGCCGCATACTCGGAGTTCGGGTCCTGCCGGGGGCCGAAGACGTTGAAGTAGCGCAAGAATACCGTCCGGATGCCGTAGAGGTCGGAGAAGACCTTCCCGTAGTATTCACCCGCAAGTTTTGAGACCGCATAGGGGGAGAGCGGTCTCGGCGCCATCGCCTCGCGTTTGGGGAAGACCGGGTCGTCGCCGTAGATCGCCGAGGAGGAAGCCGCCACGACCGCCGGAACGCCGCACTCCTTTGCGGCCGATAGAACGTTTAAGGTCCCGGTCACGTTCACCTCGTTCGTCTCCAGGGGGTTTGCCACGGAACGGGGAACAGAGGCGACGGCCGCCTGGTGGAAGATGCCGTCCGCCCCGGCACAGGCGTCGACGAGCAGGGCGAGGTCGGTGACGCTCCCCTCGATGAATGTCACCCGGTGATGGGCGGAAAGGTGCTCGATATTCTCGTGCCGCCCGGTGGAGACATCGTCGATGATCACGACTTCGTGGCCGTCGCGTGCCAGCCGCTCTGCGAGGTTGGAGCCGATGAACCCCGCCCCGCCCGTGACGATGTAACGCATATGGATTGATAGGCACTCCAGTGATTTGAGCGTTGCCGGAAGGGGCCCGGGACAGGCCAGGATAGAGGTCCCGGGAATGCCACGCACGGCCGGTCAAACACCGTAGTATGGCCGGAGCAGGCCGCAGCATAGGATAACGCCCGGGCACTGGAAAAGTCCCGCCGCCGGTTCCTGAGCAAAGTCCGGCACCGCCCGGAGGACAGGGAGGGTGGGGCCCGGAAGTCCTCCGCCAGCCCACGCCGATATAGCGTCATGCAGTTTATCAAGCATCGTCCGACCGGCCCGATCGCTCCCCCCCGTTCCCGTTTGAGAGCGGGAAATACTGCTGATAGACGCGTTTGCGCTCATCGATGTCGGTATGGAGGTAGATCTCGGTCGTCTTGATAGAGGAGTGCCCCAGGTTCTCCTGCACGACGCGGAGGTTCTTCGACCGGCGATAGAGCTCGCTCGCGTAAGAATGCCGGATTTTATGCGGCGTAATCCCGGCGGGAGCGTATTGCCTGAAGAGATGCTGGACGGTTCGCGGGGAGAGATGGTTGCCCTGCTGGCCCAAAAAGAGCGGACCCTCGATAGTATTGCCGATGAACCGGTTAATCTCTTCGAGCGTCTCTTCGTCGACGAAAACCGTCCGGATCTTGTCCCCTTTTCCCTTCACCCGTATCGTCTGCTCCTCGAAATCGATATCTTCGACGTTCATCGCGCAGAGTTCCGAAACACGGACGCCCGTGGCGTAAATGAGGCGAACAATCAGCCGGTCCCGCTCGTTCTCGATGGTATTGATCAGGCGGGTCACCTGGCTGTGTTTGAGATATTTCAGTTCCTGATTCTTGATCCGGGGCCGCTCCACCCCGGGCATCGGGTCGGCGACCACGATCCCCTGCACGTAGAGATACCGGTAAAACGAGGAGAGCGTCGAGATCATCCGGTGGAGGGTCTTGGGCTTGTAGTCCTGCTTCTCCGCAAGACAGGAGAAGAAATCGGTGACGAGGGCCGCAGAGACATTCACGTCCGCATCCAGAGGAGCATTCTCGAGTGCGGCCTCGTCGAACGAAACCCCTCCGGGATCCGAATGCTGCCGGAGCCAGGCGTACCGGGCGAAACGCCGGATGGTCTGCAGGTATTTTTCGATCGTCCGGGGCGAGTAGTTCCGCATCCGGAGGTAACTGCTGAAGCGTTCCAGCCATTCCGAGAAGGAAGCGTTTTCCATCGTATAAAGAATAGAATAACGGAGCATATCAAAATTGCGGTAAATGCCTATTCCCCGCAATGAGTTGCACCCCGGGGAAACCCGTGCCGGGCCCGGCCAGAGCCGCAGGCCACGGTCGGCATGCACCCGCATCGAAAGGCCCGCTGCGGAAGGGAGGCTTACCCCCGGCCCCGGGAGCCCGCCGGGGGCCCGATACCGCAGGTATGAGCCCGATCCCCCGAACAGAAACCGGAGATCGACCTTGCCGGAACCGTGCCGTGGCGGCAGGCGGCCCCGGTTCCCGGCGCACACCCCCGGCGCAGATATCGCCGGAAGTGTGCCCGGAAAACGTAGAAAGGCCGGTATAACCCCGGACTCCAAAAAAGGATATTGCGGTGATGCATGGAGTGTCGGAGTTAGGAGGTATGGGGCTGCCGTCCCGGGTGGACGGGAGGGGGGCAAACCCTGTCGAATACGTTCTCTTCCGGATATATGAACCCCTTACCGCGCGGGGGGAAAGTGAACGCTCCAGGGACAGCACCGGTGCCACGTGGCCTGCATCCCCCGCCCACATATAAATGACCCTCACAGAAGGGCACAGGCGCCCGATCGCCCCCGCCGGCAACCATCACCACAGACGGCGGCGCGATCCGGGCTCAAAACCGCGATATGAAGGCCCCAAATCTCGACCCACCCATTCGACAGAGCGTCACGCCCCAACGGATGCCGGAACCCGTACCCCCGTAGAAGTGCTTCACACAGGATTACGCGAGACATTTCGACGATGCGTTCTCGCCCGCCAACACTCACGCGGACTTTGCGGCCCCCCCTCACGCTACCCCGCACTTCGCGCCTTCGCGTGAAACTGCGGCATTATGAGCGGCTCTGGGAGATCCGGTGCTGTAAAACCTCTTCAGCCGCTTCAATCCAGCAACAGGGAGGGCGCCAGCCCATGGGGGAGGCCAGGCCGTGACGCCCGCTCCGCGTGCACCACCCGCGAAAGAGCGCCCCCACATGGCCAGATCCCTGCACAATACGCCCCGATCATGACATCGCCCGATCCGGGTGCCCGGATAACCGCCCCGGACCCGGGACCAAAGAGGCAGGCATAAACCATATGCTGCTATATGTTCAGTGAGGGACGATCGTGACACCTGCGGGCAGTCGTTCTCCGGAGCGTCGTCCCCAAAATCGCCATCCAGGACGCCCGGGGCACCGTCGTTCGATCACCCCTATTGAAATATCAAAACCAACAAGAGGGATAGGTAAAATGGAAGAGCCTGACAGCATCAAAGACCCGAACAAGTACCAGAAATTCAAGAAGGTGGATGGCGCCACCTACCAGCGGGTCAACCAGTTCCTGCGCAAGCACACCCACATCACCGCCCGCGAGTGGGCGATCGCACGCCTCTGCGCAGACTTCAAGACCACCAGCGGCTCGGAGATGACGTTTATCGGTGAAAATCTCCCCGAACTCTGTCCGTTCATGGTCGATTCGTATACCCCGCAGGCGGTCAACCAGGCGAGGAGCTCCTTCAAGAAGAAGGTGAAGAAGGCAGGAGCCACGTTCTTCTACGGGGCCATGTGCGGATTTTTCACCGCAGAAGAACTCGACGAGATCCTCTTCGAGGCAAGCGAGGTTGCCCGGTTCCTGCTGGAGGTGGAAGGGACGAGCCTGAACCTCGACGAGGAGATCGACGTCGAGGACCGGATAACCGAGGTGATGCGGGGCGTCGCCGAGGCGGCGTCGGTCATCTTAAAGTCAAGGCCCGGCCAGGAAGAGGGAAGCCGGGGAGTACAGGATCAGGACGAAGGAAGCCAGCAAGTGCAGAGCCAGGAAGAAGGAGAGGACACGGAGATATGAAGATCATACAGGTTGTCGGCCGCTCGAACACCGGAAAGACCACATTCATAAAGAGCCTGATCGGGGCGCTTTCCGCACACGGAACCGTCGGAGCGATCAAGCATGTGGGCCACCATGGCTTTTCGCTCGAGCCCGGAAAAGACACCACCGTATACTATGAATCGCATGCTGCTATATCCGGCGGCGTCGATGCAGAGAAGTCGGTCATCATCAGGCGCGAGAACGACCTCGACTCCACCCTGGAGATCCTCTGCAACGCCGGGGTCGAATACGCCATACTCGAGGGGTTCAAGTCCCGGCCGTTCCCGAGGGTCGTGATAGGCGACCTTCCAAGCGAGAACGTCGTGCTCCGGAACCCCACCGTCGACGACGTGATCACCGCACTTCCGAAGTTCGAGGATTACTATACCGTCGAGGGACTGGTCAGGGAGCTCCGGCGCGAGTGCGATGTATCGCATGCCGGGGCCGTCCTCACGTTCAACGGGCTCGTCAGGGAGTGGACCGGCACCGAGCGGACAGAATACCTGGAGTTCGACGAGAGCGTCGATGCCGTGACGGAGAGTATCCTGCAGGAGGTGAAAGCAGTCCCGGGGATCATCGGCGCACGATTCCACCACCGGAAAGGACGGCTCCATGCCGGAGAAGATATAACCTATCTTGCTATACTTGCAGAGCACAGACAGGAGGCGTTCGCCGCCGCCGGCAGTGCAATCGATAGGCTCAAACGGGAACTACACGACGCGGAGAAGTGACATAAGATGCGAAACGGAAAACAGATGTTCGGAACGAACGGCGTGCGGGGCGTGATCGGAGAGATGATGACGCCTGCCCTCGTCCTCAAGATCGGCGCCGCGCTCGGATCGATGAGGAAGGGCACCATCGCGGTCGGCAGGGACACACGGACGTCCGGCGAAGCCCTGGCCCACGCCCTCAAAGCCGGGCTCCTGATGACCGGGTGCGACGTGGTGGACATGGGCATCCTCCCCACGCCGGCCCTGCAGTATATCATAAAGACCAACCGGTTCGACGGCGGCGCGATGATCACCGCGTCCCACAACCCGCCCGAGTACAACGGCGTGAAGATCATCGAGGCCGACGGCACCGAGATGTCCGACGACGAGATCATCCGGCTCGAAGACCGGTTCTTTACGGAGGAATTCGACGTGGCTCCCTGGGACGGTGTCGGCACGGAGGCCGCCGCACCCGACCGGATCGAGGAGTATATCCAGGCGGTCGTAGGGCACTTCCCGGCAGGCATCGGCGAGGGCATGACCGTCGTCGTCGACCCCGGTTCCGGCCCCGCGGCGCTCACCACCCCGAGCATCCTCTCGAGGATGGGATGCCGGGTCCATACCATCAACGCCCGGCTCGACGGCACGTTCCCGGGCCGGATGCCCGAGCCGACCCCCGAAGGGCTGCAGCCCCTCTCGGAGATGGTCATCGCCACGGGCGCCGATTTCGGGGTGGCGCATGACGGCGATGCCGACCGGGCGGTCTTCGTCGATACCAAAGGACGCTATATAGAAGAGAACTATGAGTTCGGTCTGGTCGAGGACTATGTCTGCGCTAGAAACAGCGACGGGCTCGTCGTCACCCCGGTCGCCACCTCCCGGCTGATCCGGGATATCGCGGAGAAGCACGGATGCACCGTCGACTATACCCCCGTAGGGAGCATCTATGTCGCAAGGAGAATGATCGAACTGATTGACGAGGGAGAGAAGGTCTCGTTCGGGGGCGAAGGGAACGGCGGCCTGATCTATCCCGACCACCAGTTCTGCCGGGACGGGGGCATGACGGCCGCCATGATGGTGGCGGTTCTCGCAAGTCATAACGGCAGAAAGCTCTCGGATATCCTCGACGAACTTCCTGCATACCACCTGGTCAAGGAGAAGCACCATACCGCCGACCCGGCCGCACTGGTCCGTGCCGTCGAAGAGGCGTTCGCGGGAGAGACGATCGAGAAGATCGACGGCATCAAGATCGTCAGGGACAATGCCTGGGCACTTGTGCGGGCATCGGGCACGGAACCGATGATCAGGATCATGATAGAGGCAGAGGACCCGGCCGTCGCTGATGCCATGTATCAGGAGATTATGCGGGTGGTCAGGCAGGTATGAGCACCTCACCTGCCTGATTCTCTAAGTGAGATCGACCCCCCATGAAGCATTCCATCCTGAGTGCTGCAAGAGACTCCTACCATCTACCATATCCTCAATATTTTCGAGGAACTCTCTGAATCCCACTGAAAAACATTCTTGTAAGAGGGGGGCAATCTATATATCTGATAATGGATATGCATGATGCAGTACCCACGGGAGGGCGCTGATCAAAATGGATGGAAAACTACAGATGAAACAGAAGATTAACTCCGCTATCTCTTCTGGCGATCTGCGTGAGCTTGAAAAGGTAGTTTCGGACATATCGGAGACGCAGACAAGGAAGGAGAAGAAATCACTCTACGAGCAGATGAATGCCGCCCTGGTCGAAGCGGCGTTCGAAGAAGGCCAGCCCGAACTCTTAAGCCAGCTCGTCGAACCGACCAGAGAAGAGATATTCGCCCTCTCCAGGCGTGCCGCCGCGCTCTATAGCGAGAGCAAGGACGAAACATGGTTCTCCGCAATATTTTCCCTGGTGGACAAACTCGACCGTAAGAGCCACCAGTCCGATATCCTTGCCGGGATCTCCCGCGATCTGGTCCAGGCAGGGGTCGATACCGGGGACATCCACTATATCGAGAGAGGAGGAGAAGCCTTCGATAAGATCAGCATCCGTAAATACCGCTCAGCAATCCTCTCCGAGATCATCCCGCTCTTCATCCTGTACGGGCAGAAACACCACAACGTCGATATCATGCAGTATGCTCTCCAGATGCTCCCCGAGATCGGCGACATATCAAGACAGTCCCAACTCCATGCCGACGTGGCCCGGGCGATCGCCGGTTCCGGCATCGAATCCGGCGACATCAATCTTGTGATCAGCGGGCTTTCGAGTGCTACCGAGATCAACCAGAAGATCCGGCGCACCAACTCGATCGCCGATATTGTGGATGCCGCCTGGAAATCCTCGTTGAAGAAGGAGATTTCCGACGTCGAACATATCATAGACTCTCTCCCGGATATTCCCGAAGAACGGCTCACCGAAGTCCTCGCGATCCTGACCGAGCAACTCCTCGACCGCCAGCGGGACAAGAAACAGATATACACCAAACTGCTCCGGATCGATGACGAAAAGGCATGGGCGGGCCAGACCATCGTCCTTGAACTCCTGAAGAAGGCAGAACGGAGCGGCGAACGCTGGTTCCTCGAGAAGGCGTTCGAGTTCAATGCTCGGGGCACAGGCGAGACCCAGCTCCCGATGGAGGAGATCGTCCTCTCCGGGATTGCGGTCGTCGAGAAGAGCGGCAACCCGACCATCCTCCTCGACATTACGCCGCTGATCGACGAGTCCTGCGACGCCGCGAAGGCGGCCCAGCTCTACCGGCAGATCACCGACGCACTCTCCCGGATGGGCGACTTCTACCACGCGATCGAGGTCATGAAGAAAGCCAGCTCCAGCACACAGAGGATCAACGCCCAATTTTTCGACACCAGTGTCCGCCTGATCAAGGAGGGTGTCCGGCGCGACGAGATCAGGCTCGTCCGCGAGAACATCCTCGCCACACTGGATATCGATATTGCCGACTCGCTGGTACACCAGGCGGTGACCGACTTCTGCAAGGAGTACGACTTTGACGAAGTCATCAGGCACATACCGGCCATAAAGGAACTCGCGGGATCGCACCGCGCACAGGACCACCTGCTCCTTGAGTGCAACACCATCCTGATCGAGCGGGGGTTCGTCCTTCAGAAAGACCCGTCGGCCCTCGTAGACCTGGTGGGCCAGATCGGAGAACAGGCCCTGCGCGAGCAGGCAATCTCGACCATCGCCGTCGAGATGGCACGGATCGGCGTCGCCCGAAAAGACCGGGATCTCCTCCGGCATGCGACCGGGCTCACCTGCGAGATCATGGATCAGCAGGCACGAGCCGAGGCCATGGGCGGCATCGTGGATCAGGCGGCCGTGCTCGCCGTCGAGGACGGCGACCTCGACCTGCTCCACGGGATGCGGGTCCTCTCCACGTCCCTGCTGGAGCGGGACTACTGCCTCTTTGCGATGGGGAAGGTCATCCATGGCCTGATCATGTACGGGATCGAGCAGCTCTCGCTCCAGGCGCTGGATGAAGCAGCCCAGATCCTCTCCCAGATCAGCGACCCGTCCCTGCAGCGGCAGCTGGCCGACCCCCTCATCGAGGGGTACGTCCGCGTCGGGAGCCTGCAGGCGGCAGACCAGCTCTCGCGGGGGATGGGGCGGATCTTCGACGGTATGATGGAGCCGTTCGAGATCGCGCTGACCCTCCTCCATACCAGCACCCCGCGCGAAGAGATCTCGATCAAGATAGCAAGCTACGTCGACATCATGCTCGAGTACACGCAGGTCTACAGGAGCCCTATCTTTGCAGTCCCCATGACGCTCTTCTCCCTGGAGATCGAAGGGGATTACGAACGGACCGCCATGATCCAGAGGATCCTCACCTTCTTCACCAGCTACACGAAGGAGTTCGACTCGGCCGATCCCTATGAGGTGACGGCTTACCTGCTCGAGGGGATCGAAGGAGGAGCAGCAGCACCGCCGGTCCTCGAGTTGATGTACCGCCTCTTCGAGCACACGGGCGACGTCTATGCGCGGTACTCCGGGATGTACCGGATCGTGAGCGCCTACTCGGTCCTCGGCAACGAAGAGCGGGCCGAGACGATCATCCGGAGGCTCCATGAGACCATCGGCACCATCTCCGAACCGTCCATCCGTGCAATCATGCTCTCCGACCTCGCCGGACTCATGGCCGGGATCGACCACAACGCAGCCAGAGGCTACCTTTCCGAGGCGCAGGGGACGCTTGAGTTCGTGGGGCAGGAACGTGAAGCATTCGTCAGGAAGAACCTGATCTACGCCGCAAGAAGCCTCAGCGCCGTAAACAGGCAGGACAAAGACGTCGACTGGGCGATGGAGCAGGTCGGCAGGATCGAGGATCCGGTCGAGTACGTGGATGCCCTGGCAGCGGTCTTCGACATGGTCAACGAGCCTGCACAGAGAAAGGAGATCCTCTCGGCAATGTGCCATACCGTGGTGAGCATTCCTTCCCCCTACGTCCGGCTCTCGATGCTCTTTGACGTGGCGCAGTTCGCTGAGACCTACGGCGACGAAGAGGAGATCAACGAACTGCTGGACGGCATGGAGAGAACCGCCGGCTACATTCAGATCCCGTTCATCACCGCCATGACCCAGCAGCGGATGGCCCGGATGCTCTTCTCGTTCTACCGGGCGAGCGGGAGACCGACCGCCCGGGAGCGCGCTGCCGATATCGTCTCGACCATCGACGACGACAGGATCCGGTACAGCCTGACGGTCCAGCTCGAGCAGGCCATGCCCCAGTCATGGAAGAGCACGGTCTACGGCAGGATCCTCGACTGCCGGGACAAGATCCGGAGCGGCGATTACACCACAAAGGACATGGTCACGCTTGACCGGGCGATACGGGCGGCACCCGACCGGGCAAAGCGGGCGACCTACTACACCGAACTCTACCTCATCTCCAGGAACGCAGGACAGTATGAAGTTGCGGACAGGATGCTGCTCTGTGCGCTCGAAGAAGCACGGATCATCAGGCCGCTCTCGCGGCGGGCTTTCGTGCTCGGCGATATGGCGTGCCGGATCTACGCAGAGCGCTACGAAGACCGCTCAAGGGAGATCCTCGACATGGCCGTGAGCGAAGCCCTCAACATCCGCGACGCGACGATCCGGGACGAAGTATACGACGAACTGGATATGTCCATGCGGATCATCCAGGAGCACTGGCTGTGAAGACGATCGAGATCAGGATCTCGGGAAGGGTGCAGGGCGTCGGGTTTCGTGCGTGTATCAAAAGGATCGCCACCAACCTCGGCGTCGGCGGCGAGGCGATGAACCTCCCCGACGGGAGGGTGTTCATTACCGCAACCGCCGAACCCGTCATCCTCGACAAGTTCGTCTCCATGCTGTATGGGTGCCCGCGGGTCGTCATCAGGGACATCACCCAGCAGGAGATCCCCCATGCCGCCTACCCCGAGTTCACCATCCAGCGGGGCAGTTACCAGTACAGCACGTGAAATTCGGCGTTCGTGAGGAGCGCATCCCGCAGGATGCGCACCTGGGCATCGATACGGGACTGGTCTATGGAGTCGCGGAGCGCCGCGACAAGCCGGGCCGAGAGGTTCCCGTCAAGATAGCATCTCTTTTCACCGCATTCGTAATCCCCGTCCAGGATTTCCTCCCGGGCAAACCGGATGACGGCACGGTCCACCATCGCCGCTTTCTGCGGTTCGATGAGGTCGTGGACGAAACTCCCGGCCCCCTCGTGAAGCATGCCAAGGTCGGGGTCGAGATGGGCGCCGACCAGTGAGACGCAACAGTTGCCATATAGCATCGCGTATCCGAGCGAGAACATGGCGTTGACGGGGTCGAGGTAAGGGCGGCTCGTCCTGCGCCGGAACCCGAGTTCCGGCGGGAGTGTGCGGGAGAGGATCTCGTAGTACATATCGGCGGTCAGGCGGGAGAGCCTCCGCAGATCCTCCATGGTGACCGAGATCGCGAGTTCCTCTCTGGCCTCGTGGAGGAAGTCGAGTTCTCCGGCGTAGAAGATGTCGTGCCCGGCGCGGTCGTAGAGTTCCTCGAGGAGGAGGAGCCTCGACTGGAGGCCGGCTCGCGCAAGCGGCTGTGCGAACCGGTGAGGGGCCGCCTGTTCCTGGGCGAGGCGCACCGCCTCGTCCGGCCGGTAGCCGTAGGGGTAGAGATGTCCGACGGGCGTGCCGTCGATATCGAAGAAGGTGATGGCAGCACCGGCTTTGAGAAGGTTTGTCACCGCCGAGGTGTGCAGGGTATGGCCGCCGACGACCAGGAGGTGTTTCACTGCCTGGAGGGGGTAACGCCGGGTATCGCTCCCGTGCGCGATGACCAGTTCCTGTGTCGTCGCCTTGATGTGACCCCCGTAGCCGAAGACGGGAAGCCAGGGTTCGGTCGCTGTCATCCAATCACTCTGGAAATGAATATTGGGCGGTTTTTGGTGATTAATGCATCGATTAGCCGGATCCGGTGTGATCTTCCGGATACCGGGCAGTCAGGAGAGTACGGGGAAAGGACCTGATGCAGATAAATCAACTTATGTTAACTTAACCGGGTTAATTAACTGTAACGTTTTTACATACCCATAACCTAGTCTAAAACATTACTTTTCCAGACAGGGTTCTGGGAAAGAGTATGAACAGAAATAGGGTGATATCATGGGCATTTTGGGAAAAAGAATCCATTACATTCCGATTGTACTGATAGCCTGCCTGCTGCTGGCATCACCGGCAGAGGCACTCGACGACCCCGTGCTGCTCTTTAACGGGACGGTTGCACTGACGAACGGCACGTTCGAATGTACGGCCTACAACTCCGATAGTTCCTACACAATTCAGAACCGGACCCCGCTCGGGGCACTCCAGGCGGTAGCGGAGCTCGAGAGCTTCACCTACGATGTAACCGACAAGAGGTGGGGCACGGATGGAGTCCTCCTGCTCGATAATATCGGCGAATACCAGTTCGTAAAGGGCGGGGCCGAATGGGCCTGCTACGTCAACGACGTCTTCAAGGACGGGTACGGCAACCACGACGACGGCCTCAACGTTGTAGCGCTTGCCGAAGGCGATGAGGTCCTCTTCTGCTACGGCAACGACACGACGCAGGAGAACGCAACGGTGCTGATCCAGATCGAAGTGACTCTGGACGAGTCGCCGGTGACACCGACTCCCACCCCGACCCCGTCGGGCTGGAGCATCACGCTCACGGGCGCGTCGACCGAGACCGTCGACCAGGACTACTTCGAGGACGGGATCGCCTGCGGGCATGTCGCCACCTACACCGACGAGAACGGTGGTGAGTGGAGCGGCATGCCGCTCTGGTATCTCATCGGCCTTGTAGACGACGACCAGGACCACGGGTCCGGTGCGTTCAACGACGCTCTCGCCGAGCAGGGTTACTCGATAAAGATCACCTCAGGCGACGGCTACGAGATCAATTTCCAGAGTGCAAGCGTCGCAAGGAACGACGAGATCATCGTCGCAAACACCCTCAACGGCACCGAACTCCCCGAGACCATCGGCGAGAGCGAGAAACCCTGCTGGCCGCTCCAGCTCATCGGTCCCGACGTGAGCGCCGGCCAGAAGATCGGCAGCATTGCCTCGATCGAGCTCGTCGGACTTCCCGAGCCCTCCGGCGACTGGGAAATCACGCTCGCGGGCGCGTTCAACCGGACGCTCACGCAGGCGGAGTTTGAGGACGGGCTCTCATGCCACGACGAGAGTTATACCGACGACAGCGATCGGGTCTGGACCGGCATACCTCTCTGGTATCTGGTGGCCGTCGTCGACGATATGGAGGCCGATGACCACTGGACGCTGAACGATACGCGGGCGGCCGCCGGCTACACCGTGCGGGTGACCGCGAGCGACGGGTTTAGCGCTACGTTCAATAGCGCCGATATCGCCCGGAGCGATGCGTACCTTGTCGCGGACAAAATGAACGCAACACCGCTTTCCGCAGATAACGGTGCGCCGTTGAAGCTCGTCGGCTCCGCCCTGACGTCCGGCAGCCAGAGAATCGGCAGCATCGCGTCGATCACCCTGGAGGGGCTGCCTGACGAGAGCACCGATTCCGAGTGGACGCTTGCTCTCGAAGGGCCGAAGGTTACGGACCTTCTCACGAAGGAAGAGTTCGAAGCGTGCGGCTACCACACAAAGACCTACAACGACGGGGTCAGCACCTGGACCGGCGTCCCGTTAAAGGTCCTCTGCGGCTGGGTTGACGACGACGTCATGCACGGCTCCGGAGCGTTCAACACCGCTCTCGCCCAGGCAGGCTACACGGTGATCGTCTCCTCCGGCGGGGAGAACCCCTACAGCAAGGAGTTCACCAGCCAGGAGATCATGGCGAGCCCGCTCGACTATATCGTCGCGAGCAAGGTCAACGGCACCGCGATCACCGGAGGCGCCTACCCGCTCCGCCTCGTCGGCGAGGGGGCAACCGGGAGCAAGAGTGTCGGGAACGTCCAGAAGATCCAGCTCGTCGACTTCCAGGAGCCGACGGAACCCCCGTCCATCCGCATCGTTCTGTACGCCTCCGATGGCGTGACCGTCGTCGAAGAGACGACGAAGACCATCACGTGGATGGAAGGGAACCTGGATATCTACGGAGCTCCGGACGGCGTCTGGCTCAGGTTCCAGGGCCCCACCTTCGATCCGGATGACCTCTGGAATCCGGAGGAGGACAAAAACCCCGGCAAGGTCGACGAAGTCGTGAAAGGGACCTCGATCCGTGACCTCTGCGACCTCGTAGGCGGGGTTCAGGAGGGAGGCGAGGTAAAACTCGTCGCATCCGACGGTTACGAGGCCAAACTGAACTACACCAATCTCTATACCCCGCTCGACCGGCAGGGGGAGGCTATCGTCGCCTGGTGGACGGAGCGGCAGGGTTACGCACCCGCATACAGTGACGGACCGCGCCTCTTCTTCAACGCACCCGACGGCATCTTCGGCGCCGACGACATGCGGGTATGCCTCGCCCAACCGTACTGGCACTACTTCGATTCCGGTGGCGTCCATTATCCCTCGGCGGGAGGCGTCTCCAACAGGAACATCGCGACCATCAAGATCTATCAGGCGCCGCGGGAGGACTGGAACCTCGTCCTGACGGGCGCCATCACCCAGACCATCACCCGGTCATACTTCGAGTCGGGCAAAGCCTGCGCTATGGCCGGGCACGGCGCGACGTGGACCGACGACCAGGACCAGGTCTGGTCGGGGATGCCGCTCTGGCTCCTCTGTGGTTATGTCGACGACACCAACAGCCACGATTACGGAACGGATCCCTTCAATGATGACCTCGCGGACGCAGGCTACAACGTGACCGTCATCGACTACGGTCCGGACGGCACCAGGGGTACCGACGATGACTTCTCCGCCACCTTCAACAGTTCGTTTGTTGCGCGGAACAACAACATCATCGTCGCCGACGAGATCGACGGCGCACCGCTGCCGGCCGACGGCGATAAACCGTCCTGGCCGCTGAAACTCGTCGGCTCCGCCCTGACGTCCAACAAGCAGAAGGTCGGGAGCATCGATGAGATCGTGCTGACCGGGGTGCCGGTAGTATCCGACGCGACGATCTCCCTTGAGACGGGCTGGAACTTTGTCTCGACCCCGAAGCGGCTTGCCGACGGCAGCAACACCTTCGCGATCTTTGACGCGGTCGATACCGCCGATCACTCAATCCTGCTCTATGACGGGCTGGAGTCCGAATGGAAGGCGGTGGGTTCAACCGACTCCTTCCAGCCGCTCGACGCGGTCTGGGTCTACACGAACGCGGCCTGCACCGTCTCCCTGACTTACGCCCCCGGTGAGCCCGAACTCCCGCCCGCGAAGAGCCTCGGCAAGGGCTGGAACGCGATCGGCTTCACGGACACCGAAGCCGAATCTGCCGCAAACACCCTGCTCTCCCTCGGAGACCACTGGACCACCCTGATCGGATTCGACGCAGAGGGGCAGGAGTACGGGGTATCGATCATCCGCGGCGCCAGCGGCAGCCACGGCGAAGAAAACACGATGCAGCCCACGCAGGGTTACTGGATCTACATGACCGAAGCAGACACGCTCGCTGCCATCAGCGCCTGAAGGTGATAGAGTGAAGATGCAACATGGTATCGTACTGATCCTTCTCCTCGGGCTCGTCGCCGGTGCGGCGGCTGCCGGGGACACCCCCCCCGTCTTCCCTCAGGAGTTCTACGGGGGCGTGACGATCGGCGGATCGCCTGCGCCAGCCGGGACCGTGATCACGGCGACGATAGGGGAGACGGAGTGCGGCTCTATCCAGACAGTGGAGTCAGGAAAATACGGCGATCCTGACCGGCGCCTCGGGGGCCGCCTTATCGTGACGGGGACCGCAGACCAGGTGGGAGAGACGATCACCTTTTCCGTCAACGGAGTGGCTGCACCGCAAACCTCAGTCTTTACATCAGAAGCGATAACGGCCCTCGATCTGAGCGTTCCCGGGAGCGGCGGATCCGGCGGCGGTGGATCCGGCGGCGGATCCGGCGGTTCCTCCAAAGACCCCGGCTCGCAGCTCACCTATGACCCCGACGCAGAGGCAACAACCCCGCCTGCGACGACCGCCGCCACGGCTACCCCGGACGTGAAGCCGACAGCGATAGCGGAGGCACAGGAGACCGCAACCCAGGGGCCTGCCACTGCACTCCCCACGTGGGCGCTGGCCCTCATCGTCGTGCTGGCCGTCGCACTTGCGGCATCCCTCCTCATGAGGAGGAAGTAACCTCCCCCTTTTTCACTAATGTCAGGGAGCAACGCATGGCCTTTACGCACCAGCGGGGTACGGCCTCGCACCCAATCATCCTCGTGCTCTGCATACTCCTGGTACTGGCAGTCCCGGTAGCCGCAGCCCCGACGACGGAACTGCATGTCGTAAAACTTGCAGCCGACGGCGTTACCGTCCTCGACGAGACGACGGTCGACTACACATGGCTTGAGGGGAACCTCCCGGTCCGGGGAGACGGCGAGACCCACTACTACCTCCAGGGGCCGGTCTTTGAGTTGGAGTGGGAGAGGGTCCATCCCGGGGAACCCTACGATCCCTGGAACCCCGGGGAGGATGTCAATGTCAAAGAGAAGGATATGGGCGCGGTGAAGGGGACGGACCTCAAGGAGATCTGCAACCTTGTCGGCGGGATGGCCGAGGAGGAGACCGTCAGGGTCCGGGCGGCGGACGGGATGTCGAGGCTGTTCCCGTACAGGAACGTCTACGAACCGGAACCGCGGCAGGGGCCGATTGTCATCACCTGGTACAGGGCCGACGAGGGGTATGTCCCCGATTACTACAGCGGGATGCGCCTTGTCTTCTTCGCGGATACATCGACCAACCCCGATGGGCTCCACGCATTCGGCGTCTCGGATATGCGTGAGTGCTTCGATCCCGACTACTGGTACTTCTTCCAGCCGGGCCTTCCCACCACCACAGGCCTCTCCGTGCAGTACGTGAGTGAGATCGTCATTTACAGCGACGAAGAGCCGACCGGGAGCATTCACATCACATCAACACCTTCCGGGGCCGCTGTCTACGTCGACGACGAAGAGACCGGTGACGTGACCCCCTGCACCCTCTCCGGCATCGAGACCGGGAGCCATGCTGTCCGGGTCGAGACGGAGGGGTTCGCCCCACCGGATGAGGAATGGGTCAATGTTGTGGCGAACGCCGTTCTTGAGGTCGAGTTCAACCTGAGCCCCGAGACCGGGACCATCGCCGTCTCCTCGGTCCCGACCAACGCGAGTATCGTCCTCGACGGGAATGTGACGGGGCTTTTCACCGACACAACCCTGGATGCGGTCCCGGTCGGGGAGCATACCATCGAACTCGAGATGCCGGGCTACCGGAACGCCACCCGCACCGTCGTCGTTGAGAAGGAGGAGTGTAGTATCCTCGATGTGGTGCTCTTTTCTGACAAGATCACCCCCGCTGAACCCGCATCCGGGATCGGGAGCGTCGCCATCTCTTCGGTTCCGACGAACGCGAGCATCTTCCTTGACGGGAACGCTACGGGACTTCGAACAGACGCAACTCTTGACCTGGTTCCCGTCGGCGAACATACGATCGAACTCAGGATACCGGGCTACCGGAACGCCACCCGCACCGTCGTCGTTGAGAAGGAGGAGTGCAGCATTCTCGATGTGGTGCTCTCTCAGGCAGGCGGTGAAACCGGGGCGAACGCCTCCACAGGCCATAACGGGACCCCGGCCGGGCACCGGGCACCCGTGCCGAAAAATCCCCTGGAGACGTTCATCGCGGCAGTTCTCAATTTTTTGAGCGTGATGTTTCCATTCTTCGGGACAGAGGGAGACCTGCCGGGCACGCCCGGGCAGAAGAGCACCCCGGCCCCCGGCGGAGATACCGCACCCCCCGTGCCGACCGGCACCCCCCTGCTCCCTGCACCGACGCCGGACGACACCTGGATTACGAAAAACCACTCCGGCGGGATCTACGTCGAGTCGTACCCTCCGGGTATGACGATCGTCGTCGACAACAGGAGGCTGGTATGGCAGACCCCTCATATCGTCTACGGCCTCCGTGAAGGTCTGCACAGCATCAGAGTCGAGGAGAGCGATCCTGATCGCAGCGGCGAAGACTCGGGCTACCGGTTTGAGACCGTTCAGACCTGGGTCTATCCGGATTCGATTGCCACGGTCATGCTCGACGGGGTGACGCCCTCGTACAAAAAGACGATCCAGGTCGATTCAGAGGCCTACCTGGGTGAGAAATTCACGGTGAACGGGCTTTTCCCTGCCGGCACCATCCCGGATGATGCTGAGATAGAAGGGGCAACGTCCTGGATTACAGTCTTCCGGAACGGGACCTACCTGTCGTACAGGACGCCCCACTCCATTGAGGCCGGCAAGACGTTTACGGTTGAGCCCTGGAGCGCCGATACCGTCTCGATCGGGATCTGCTCAAGTCCCGAAGGTGCTGCGGCCTTCATCGACGGATTCCCTACCGGGGAGTTTACCCCGTGCCGGATAGAAGGCCTCTCCCCCGGGCAGCACCGGATCCAGGTATCGAAGCCCGGATACCTTCCTGCCGGAGACGTCATCACGATACCGGAGGGCTGCAGTACCGGCGGCGTCATCACCTGTACACTCCGGGAGTATACCCACGGGGACCTCCTTGTCGAGAGCACAATCCCGGACGCGAGGATCTACCTCTATGGCCGGTACACCGGGGAGAAGACACCCCACACCTTCTCCGGGATGAGCATCGGCACCCACGAGGTCCGGGTCGTCTCTGAGAACGACTCCACGACGGTTGAGGACGTGCTGGTGAATCCAGGAGAGACAACCCGGTGCCTGGTGACCCTGAAGGAGTGAGTGACGTGAAGTATCACCCGGAACTCCCTGTCATGGCGGCGGTTGCCGTGCTGCTCGCCCTCCTCCTCCCGGTTGCCGATGCCGCCGTCGTATGGGGTCCGTACGTCACGAACACTACCGGGAACTCGACGGTAGTCACCTGGAAGTCGATTGAAGAAGCGGAGTGGTGGGTCGATTACGCTCCCGAGGGCGGCGAGACGTACCGCATACCCTCTTCCGGGGCGGGGCCCATCCACCACGTGCTGCTCACGGGGCTTACCCCGGCGACCACCTACCGCTACCGGGTCGGCACCGGGAACGAGACGACAGGGGACTGCAGGTTCCGGACGTTCGGGGACGGGGCGTTTACCTGCATCGTATACGGCGACACCCGGGCGCAGAAGCCTTTCTTCACCCAGACTGAGCGACACGGTCTGGTGGCGGAGAGGATAGCGGCAGAGGCGGATATCCTCTTCGTGGTCCACACCGGCGATTTCGTCTGCGAGGAGGAGGAGTGGGACGAGTTCTTCGCGGTCGCAGGACCGGTGCTCCGGAACACGACCCTGGTGCCGGTGGCAGGCAACCATGACGGGTCAACGGAGACGTTCTCCGCCGTCTTCGACCTTCCCCCGTACTACTCTTTCGATGCCGGCAGCCTCCACGTGACCGTTCTCGACAGCAACGACCGGGCATGGGCGGACATGGTCACCCAGACCGCATGGCTCGAGAGCGACCTCGCATCCCCCCTGCCCCGGAAGATCGTGGCGTTCCACCACCCCCCGTTCAGCTCCGACCGTAAGCATCCCGGAGGAGACCGGGCGATCCGGGCCGAGTGGTGCGATATCCTCTCGCGCAGCGGCGTGGACGCAGTCTTCAGTGCGCACACCCATGCCTACGAGCGCTACCGGGCAGGCGGGACGGAGTACCTTGTCGTCGGGTGCGGCGGGGCGCCGTTCTATGCGCTCGCGGAGGAGAAGCCTGAAGGATACCTTGCGGGCCACAGGCAGACCCTCGGTTACGTTCGGGTCATCGTCAGCCCGGAATCGATCGATCTTGAGATGGTAGCGGTTGCAGAGGTCACAGAGGACGGCGAGGTGACGATGTGTCCGGCAGGGACCGTCATCGACGCCGTCCGCCTCCCGGCAGATGCCGCACCGCCGCCGGAAGCGCCTGTCGGGCGGTGGGTTGTGCCGGCAGCCCTCCTCGGCGGTGCGGCGCTATCCAGATTACGGAGATGAAGATTATGCGTACACGATTACCATGGGTGCTGCTCGCGCTCCTCTGCGTGAGCATGCTGGCGGTTGCCGCCGCGGCGGCACCGACAACCGAACTGCACGTCGTAAAGATTGCACCGGATGGGCAGACGATCCTCGAGGAGACGACGGTCGACTACCGCTGGATGGAGGCGAACCTCCCGGTCCTCGGGGACGGCGTGACCCACTACTACCACCAGGGCCCGGTCTTCGAGGGGGACAAGTGGGACCCTGAGGAGACGACGAACTTCAAGGACAGGGGAGCCGTGAAGGGAACGGATGTCCGCGACCTCGCCGAACTGGTCGGCGGCGTCGAACCCGGGGACGAGATCATGGTCCGGGCGGCCGACGGCTACCATGTCGAGTTTGCCTACCAGAACGTTTACACGCCCGATCCCCGCCAGGGACCCATAGGGATCTGCTGGTACAACGGCGCCGAGACAGGGGCAGGCGAGCGGCAGGGGTGCGGCTATGTCCCCGACTACTACACCGGGATGCGCCTCGTCTTCTTTGCCGACAACTCGACAAACGCAGATGGCCTCCACATCTACGGGAACTGGGACATGCATGAGACGCTCCCGGAGTCCGCCCAGCACTTCTACGACCTCTACCCCTCAACCGGCGGTCTCACGGTGAAGTGGATCGATGAGGTCCGTGTCTACACCGGCGGGTTCCACGGCGAGCGGGGGGCCCTTGCGGGATCTCTCGACGACCCGGCAGCAGAGGCGACGACGGACCCGGCGAAAGCCCCGCTCTCTCTCGTAGCGACGCTCGCTGCGGCACTCGGGGCAGCGACGCTCCGTGCCCGGAGAGGAGCATGATCCCGGTGCACCGGACCTACCCGATCCTTCTTGCCGTGGTACTGATCGGGGCCGCGACATTCGTGTCCGGATGTCTCGGCCCGACTGCCGCCGCCGACGAGGTGGCATGGAACCTGACGCTTGCCGGGAACCCGGAGACGGTGCTCACGCTCGCCGAGATCAGGGCGCTGCCTGCCGTCGAGGGCTACGGTTACTCGGTTTCGACGGTCGGGATAAAGTATGGCCCGAACCGCTACCGAGGCGTTCTTCTCTCCGATCTCGTCGAGACAGCGGGCGGAGCCGGCGCGGACGACCTGATCTACGTCTCCGCAGAGGACGGCTACCTCTGGGTCTTCGATACGGCTCAGTTGAGAGGGGAAGAGTTCTTCACCTTCGACGAGAACCTCCGGGAGATTCCCGCACCGCCGCTCAATGTGATTCTGGCTTACGACCGGGATGGAGAACCCCTGGCATACGAAGAGGGCGGGCCGCTCCGCCTCGTCGTCATCACCGAGAGCCCCGACGTCATCACCGAAGGTAGCCCCTGGGTGAAATGGGTCGACCGGATAGAGGTCCGTGGAAAATGACCCGGCAGGCAGTGATCCTCGCAATGTTCGCCCTCGTTGTTCTGGCGACGGCCGCAGGCTGTACCGATACGGAGCCGGAGCGCACCGTCCTCACGGTGGTTCCGGCCGGGAGCCTTCTTCACCCGCTCGAGGAGATAGAGGCCGCCTTCGAGAGCCGGCACCCGGATATCGATGTCCGGCTCGAAGGGCACGGGAGCATTCAGGCTGTTCGGCAGGTGACGGACCTCGGGAGGGAGATCGATGTCGTCGCGGTTGCGGACGCCTCGCTGATTCCGGATATGATGTACGTCCCGATGACCGAGGGGGGCGAGAATTATACCGACTGGTATGTCCCCTTCGCCGGAAACGAGATCGTGATCGCTTACACCGACCGGAGCGTCGGGGCGAAAGAAATAACGGCGGAGAACTGGTACCGGGTCCTGGCCCGCCCGGACGTGCGAGTCGGGTTCTCAAACCCCATGCTCGACGCCTGCGGCTACCGCGCACTCATGGTGACGGCGCTTGGCGAGGAGTATTACGGTGAGCCAGACCTTTTTGAAGCCATCATCGGGAGCTCCTTCGATCCGCCGCTCGCACCTGTCCGCGCGGGCGGGGTAACGATGATCGCCCTGCCGGAATTGATGAGACCTGCTGACGAGAAGGTCGCCATCCGGGACGGGAGTATCTACCTCCTCTCGCTCCTGGATGCCGGGGGGATCGACTACGCCTTCGAATACCGGAGTGTCGCCGAAGAGCATGGGCTCCGGTGGATCGACCTCCCACCCGGGATAGACCTCAGCTCCGCAGAGCGAACCGATGATTACCGGAAGGTGCGCGTGACCCTCGGATTCCAGCGATTCGGGTCAATCGGAAGCGAACGGATCGGCCAGCCGATCGTCTACGCCGTCACCGTGCCTCGCAATGCACCCCACCCGGAAGAAGCGCGGATGTTTGTGGACTTTGTTCTGGCCGCGTTCTATGAAGAGCGGCCAGGATGGCCCACTCCTATGGGACAGGAACCCGGGGCTGCCACGGTGTACCATGCTACGGACTGACAAACCTTTTTTGGCACCGCCACCCATGTAGAGGTAGCGTATGCCCGGCGGTGCGGCTCCAGGCATGTCATCGGACGGCCGCCGGGAGTACCGAAACCGGATAACCGATGCCGGGCAATATGCGGCCGGGAACGGAGGATACTCTCTCCGGCCGGCGAAACACCGATGGGATACTATGTTCTGGAACAGAGCGATGGAGACGATCCGGCCTGATGAACTCGCGGATCTTCAACTGAAGCGGCTGAAATGGTCGCTGCATCAGGCGCAGAAAGTTGGACTATACCAGAGAAAACTGAAGGAAGCGGGCGTCTCGCCGGATGATATCAAGACGCTCGACGACGTGCAGAAACTTCCCTTCACCTACAAAAAAGAACTCCAGGCCGGATACCCGTTCGGCCTCTTTGCTGTCCCCTTGAAGGAAATTGTCCGGATTCACACCACCTCCGGCACGACGGGCAAGCCGACCGTCGTCGGCTACACCCGGCAGGACCTGGAGAACTGGTCGGAACTGATCGCGCGGAACATGTCGATGGTCGGCCTTGGAGAGGATGATATCTTTCAGAACGCGGTCAACTACGGCCTCTTCACCGGAGGGCTCGGGTTCCACTACGGCGCCGAGAAGATCGGGATGACCGTGATCCCGAGCGCGACCGGAAACACCCGCCGCCAGATCGAGATGATCGAGGACTTCGGGGTGACCGCCATCCACTGCACGCCAAGCTACGCCCTCCACCTCGCCGAGGTGGCCGAGTCGATGGGAAAGACGCTGGACACCCTCAAGACCGGGATATTCGGGGCGGAACCCTGGTCGGAGAGCATGCGGACGGAGCTCGAACGGCGTCTCGGCGTGACGGCCTACGACAGTTACGGGCTCTCGGAGATGTACGGCCCGGGGGTGGCGTTCGAGTGCCCGGAGAGGAACGGGCTCCACATCTGGCACGACTGTTACCTCACGGAGATCATCGATCCCGAGACGGGGGAGAGGCTCGCTCCCGGGGAGCGGGGCGAACTCGTCATCACGCCGCTCGTCAAGGAGGCCCTGCCGCTCGTCCGCTACCGCACCGGCGACGTGACCCGGCTGATGGACGACGAATGCGCCTGCGGGCGCGGGGTGAAGATCGAGCGGATCACGGGCCGGAGCGACGACATGCTGGTCATCCGCGGGATCAACGTCTTCCCGTCGCAGATCGAACACGTGCTGCGCGCCCTCCCGGAGGTCGGGGAGCAGTTCATCGTATATATCGATCGCGTCAAACATCTTGATGAGATGACGATTGAAGTGGAGATGAACAGAGCGGGGTTCTCCGGAGAACTTCAGGATCTCGCCCGTATGCAGAAGAAGATTACCAACGAGCTCCACAATACGCTCGGCCTCAGGACCGCGGTGAAACTGGTGGAGCCGGGGTCGCTGCCCCGGTTCGAGGGGAAGGCAAAGCGGGTCATCGACCGGCGGGGGGCGATCTGATGGCGCCCTGGAACCCGCGGATGGAGGAGATGCCGCCCGAGGAGTTGCGGCGGCTCCAGTTCAAACTCGTAAAATCCCTGGTATACCGGCTCTACAGCTTCAACGACTTCTACCGGCGCCGGATGAAGGAGCAGGAGGTTCACCCCGACGACATCAGGACGCTTGAGGATGTCGCGAAACTCCCGTTCATGTACAAGGCGGACCTGCGGGACGGCTACCCGGACAGGATCTTCTCCGCCGAACAGAACGAACTGGTCCGGTACCATGTCTCCTCCGGAACGACGGGGAAGCCGACGGTCGTCGGGTATACGGAGCGCGATATCGAGAACTGGAGCGAGTCCCTGGCGCGGGGGTTCTCTTCCTGCGGTCTCGGACGGGGGGACGTCATACAGGTGAGTTACGGCTACGGCCTCTTCACCGGCGGCCTCGGCGCCCACTACGGTGCAGAACGCGTCGGAGCAACCGTCCTTCCCACAAGCGTCGGGAACACGGAGCGGCAGATCGAGCTCATGCAGGACCTCCACGTCACCGCCATCGCCTGCACCCCCTCCTACCTCCTCCATATGGGCGAGGTGGCGGAGAAGATGGGCGTCTCGATCAGGAACGATACCGACCTTCGCATGGGCTTCCTCGGTGCCGAACCCTGGTCTGAGCAGATGCGGACCCGGATAGAGGACTGGCTCGGGATCCGCGCCTACGACATCTACGGAACGAGCGAACTCTCCGGCCCGATGTTCACCGAGTGCACCGAGCAGCAGGGGATCCACGTCTGGGGAGACCTCGCGCTCGTGGAGATCGTTGACCCCGCGACCGGCGAGGTGCTAGAGGCCGGTGAACAGGGCGAGCTGACCATCACCATGCTGCAGAAAGAAGCCCTCCCCATGATACGTTACCGGATCGGCGACCTCACCGCCGTCGAGGAGGGGGCCTGCGCCTGCGGCCGGACCCATCCGCGCATCGGCCGGATCCGGGGACGGGTGGACGACATGCTGATCATCCGGGGCATCAACGTCTTCCCGTCGCAGGTAGAGCATGTGCTGCTTGAGATCCCGCAGGTCGGCAGGCATTTCCAGATAGTCGTCGACCGGAAAGGTGCACTCGATTCGATGCTCGTGCGGGTGGAGGTGAGCGAGGAGGCGTTCTCCGACAAGATCACCGAACTCATGGTGATCAAGAGGGCGGTGGAGCACCGCCTGCGGAGTTCGCTGAACGTGAGCGTGGATGTCGAACTGGTCGAACCGGGCTCCCTGCCGCGGTTTGAAGGCAAGTCGAAGAAGGTTGTTGACAGGAGGTCATTGTAATGGAGAAGTCGTATATCGTCAAACAGATCTCGATCTTTTCGGAGAACCGCCCGGGGCGCCTCGCGGCGGTCGCATGTGCGTTGCGGGATGCCGGGATCAACATATTTGCGTTCAGTATCGCCGAGGCGGACGGGTTCGGGGTGGTCCGCGCGCTCGTCGACCGGCCGGACGACGCCCACCGAACGCTGACCGATCTCGGGTTCCGCGTCTCGTTCACCGACGTCATCGGCGTGAAGATGCGCGACGAGCCCGGCGGCCTCTCGGATATCGCATCGATCCTCGGGGATGCCGGGATCAACATCGAGTATGCCTACGCCTACTCGGGGAAGGATGGGGCGGTCCTGATCCTGCGCGTGGATCAGGTCGAGGACGCCATCAGGCAGATCCTTGGTCGCGGCGGAGAACTCCTTAAAGCGTCTCTCTCGCGGTAATCCCGGGGCTCAGACCGGGCTCCGGGGCACTCCCGGGCCCTCAAGCTCTTCTGCCTCATCTTTGATGAACATGTGAACCCTTCCTGCGACGCGCCGGATCGGAATGACGAATGCGAGACCCATCCCCGGCCGGTCCAGTTCGGCGGCGGCGACGACGAGGGTGATGGAGAGGACTGCACGGAGAACCTCGAAGACTGTTTCTCTGAGACCCTGCACCACAGGATACATCCCTCTCGCGATTTCGGGTGTCAGGTACCCTGCCGCAAGCACAGATAAAAGCGGTGCTCGACGCCGATCAGCGCCGCTTCTCCCATTTCAGGAGTTCGGAGACCCCCAAGAGCGTCCGCCCGCGCCGGATCTCCTCGCCGAACCCATTATCCTGACGGTGATGCGGGATATTACGGAGCGAAAGCAAGCCGCAGCGGAACGAACAGACTGTACCGGGAGCTTGAGTCCCTCATCGTGAAGCGAACCTGTGTCTGGATATCATCACTCACGACACCAGGAACGCCAACAACGTCGCCCTCATGTATGCCAGCCTTCTCATCGAGACGCTTTCCGGGGAAGGACAGCCTTATGCGAGAAACCTCAAGAACGGAATCGATAAAAACACTGAGATCTTAAGGAGTGTCGCCACCATCAGAAAGATCCATGAAGAACTAATTCCGCTCAAACTGGTGAGGCTGGATCAGGTCGTTCGATCGGAGCTGGAGGCCTACCCCGATACGGAGATCCGGTATTCGGGAGCATCCGCCCATGTCAGGGCAGACGAGCTGCTCCCCGAGGTCTTTGCCAACGTGTTGAGCAACGCGGTCAAATTCGGCGGGTCGGAAGTGCAGGTCACCGTGACTGTGGAATAGCACGGTCGTGAAGTATGGGTGACGGTTGCAGGATCCGGCCCGGGTGTCCCGGACGAGAACAGGGAGTTGATCTTGTGCCGCTTTGAGCGGAGACAGGAGGAAGGAAGTGGTAAAGGACCCGGCCTGTATATCACGAAAACGCTTATCGAGCGGTATGGTGGGCGGATCCGGGCCGAAGATCGGGTTTCCAGTCGTCCAGAAGAGGGTGCGACATTCAGGCTCACGCTGCAAAAGAGCGACTGCACAGACGGAGGAACACAAGAATCCAGGAGGGCTGACCGTATGATCGACACGACGCTGGACTATCGCATCGAGCAGATCCATCGCGATCTGCGCAACCTCTTCCTGAGTACGGATACCGCAGCCCGGCATGAAGTCCTCTCCCGTCTCACTGCCGGCATCGACGAACTCGCACTCATGAACCGTAAACAGGCTAAAGAAAACCGTGAACTCCGGATGAAGGGGGAGCGGATCGAGAGGGAGCGCGACGCTGTTCTTGAGGCAGTCATACAGCGGGTGCTCATCTACGATAACGAAGGGAGAATTATCCAGGCGAATTGGGCTGCAATCGAGGGTTTTGAGCAAAATCCCATCGGCATGACAGGGGAAGAACTGATCCGGCGTACAGGGCTCCGGACAGGCGACGGGAGGGCGGCATCCGTCGAGGATCTGCCGAGTACCCGGGCATTGCAGGGAGAGAAGGTGGTTGCCGAGAGGATGGACGCCGTGGACAGAGCAGGGGAACGCCACAATATCCTGGCGTCGGCCTCCCCCCTCACCCATGACGGGCAGACCTCTGGTGCGGTCGTCGTCTGGCAGGAGATCACCGGGCAGGTCCGGACCATCAGAATGCTTGAGGAGGAGAAGGCGCGGCTACGGGTGATCATAGACAGCGCACCCGAGGCGATCCTTGTCGTCGATGCGCAGGCCCGCATTCGGCTGGCAAATCGGGCTGCAGAGGAGATCCATGCCCGACCCATCCCTGAGGGAGAGGATTACGCCGCCTATTGCGCTATGATGGTCTGTGATACGGACGGCAACCCGTGCAAGCCCGACGATCTTCCTCTGGCACGGGCGGTAAAACACGGCGAGGCCGTCACCGCCCGTGAACGGACGATCATCCTGCCGGGAGGACGAAGGCGGGAGATCCTGATGAATGCGGCTCCGATCATGAACGACAGCGGGGAGATACTCGGTGCGGTCGGGGTCTTCCAGGATATCACCGGTCGAGAAGAGGCAGAGCGAGCGCTCAGGGACAGCGAGGAGCGGTTCCGTGGAGTCTTTGAGCGAGCGGGGATCGGTATTGCTCTTGTAGACACAACAGGCAAGTTCCTGCGTGTGAACCCGGCGTTCCAGAGATTTCTCGGGTACCCGGCCCATGAGATGCAGGGCCAGAACATCGGCGATTTTGTCCATCCGGAGGATCTGGATTCAGCCAGTCTGCACTTTCAGGAGACGCTTGCAGGAAAACATGACGAAGACCATCTGGAGAAGCGCTATATCGGAAAGGACGGGCGGACGGTATGGGGCCGCCTGGCCACCACCCTCCTTCGCGACTCGCAAGGCAGGATTCGGTTTGTTATTGGCATGATCGAGGATATCACCGGGCGCAAAGAGAACGAGGCCCTCCGAAAGAGGGCGTTTGAGCAGATCGAGCACAACATGGAGCAGTTTGCAATCCTCGGAGACCATGTCCGCCATCCCCTGCAGGTTCTGCTCGCCCGGGCCGATCTGATGGAGGACAAAGAGACCGCGGAGAAGATCAGGGAGCAGGTCCTGCGGATAAATGCGCGCGTCAGGCAACTTGACCGGGGATGGATAGAATCGCGGGAGATCCGGGAGTTTTTGCGGAGAAATGAGCTTGTCTGAGAGACTCTATCTCATCCGGCGTAGAAGCGGGCTTTCAGACGAGCCCTCGGTATTCAGGCCGCTCTTCACCCTACAAAGTCCGAAAGGAGCCGCGGCCCCGACTCCTTCCTGTCCGAAAGAGACGGGGCTCATGTAACGTGTGTCATACGTCCGGGTATGGGCAACGCCCGCCCGGGGGTCATGGTCAGCGCCGTTTCTCCCATTTCAGGAGTTCAGAGACCTCTGAAAGCGTCTTTCCGCGCCGGATCTCCTCGCGGATCCGCTCCTCGGTCTTCTTCACTTCCATCGCCCGGCGTGCCACCTCATAAGCCCGCTCCCGGGGGACCACCACGACACCGCTCTCGTCGGCGACGATCCAGTCGCCCGGCCGTACCTCCTGCCCGCAACAGGCGATCTCTGTGTTGATCTCCCCAAGACCCTTGGGGTCCCCGGCGTTCGGGACGGTCGCCGTGGCGAAGAGCGGAAACCCCATTTCCCTGATATCGTCGATGTCCCGGGCCGCCCCGTCGATCACGACACCTGCGACTCCCCGGTTCTTCGCGGAGTGGGTGGCAAGTTCTCCCCAGGGCGCGACGTCCTTCCTTCCGTCGTTGCTGATGACGAGGACGTCTCCCGGTCCGGCGACGTCGATCGCCTCGACGGGTTTTGCCCAGTCTCCGGCGACGGTACGAACCGTCACCGCCGGGCCGACCGCCTTCTTCCGGCCGCAGAGGGAGACGACCCCCGCCATAGCCCCCTTCCGGTGCATGGCATCGGTGACGTTCGGTGCGGAGACGGCTTCGAAGAGGCGGCGGATGACGGCATCACGACTCTCCTCTTCCCGTGGCCTGATCTCGGGCCGGTCAATAGCATTCCGAACCCGTTGCGCCGCCCCGGTCACGTCGGCAGCCTTGATGATGTTGCCCCCAACAATGACGATCGAAGCCCCGGCAGCAACCGCCTCTGATGCAGTCTCTGCATCGAGCCCTCCTGCGACGGCGACGGGCGTGCCCACTTCCCCGGCAAGGCGGCGGAGGAGGTCGAGCGACGATTTGCCGATCATCTGCTGGTCGATGCCTACGTGGGCGTTGATGTAATCGACGCCGAGCGCCGCAAGTTCCCGCGACCGGGAGACGGGGTCGGCGACGTTGATGAGGTCGGCCATGATCCGGACGCCGTATTTGCGGGCCGAGCGGACCGCCTCGGCGATCACGGTATCGTCTGCATCGGCAAGGATGCAGACGATGCCGGCGCCGGATTTCGCCGCCATCTCCACCTCGACGGCCCCGGTATCGGCGATCTTCATGTCCGCGACGATCTCGTGCCCGGGGAAGCGCTCCCGGAGCGCCCGCACGGCCTGCATCCCCTCGCTCTTGATCAGGGGCGTCCCGGCCTCGATCCAGTCCGCACCGCCACGGACCGCCTCATCCGCGATCTCTACCGCACGATCGAGCTCGAGGAGATCGAGCGCCACCTGGAGAGTAGGCGTTGCCATGCAGTACAGTATGACAAGGGTTGTATTTATCAGGTGCCGGACCGGGGAAACCTATATACTGTGAAATGCTTGAGGTAGCCGGCGCCCACGCCCGCCCCTATCATGCCCCGGAGAAGGGAAGGCAGGGGCGGCCGTACCGGCGGCACGGATGTGATGACTGATGGTCGAAATAGGTTACAAACTGGCGAGTGAGGAGCACGGACCCCTTGACCTGGTCTGCAACGCCCGTCAGGCAGAAGATGCCGGCTTTGCGTTTGCCATGATATCGGACCACTACCACCCCTGGACGAACCGGCAGGGGCAGAGCCCGTTCGTCTGGGGGGTGATCGGCGGCATCTCGCAGGTGACGGCGGATCTGCGGCTGGTGACGGGTGTCACCTGCCCGACGATACGGATACATCCCGGCATCGTTGCCCAGGCTGCCGCAACCGCCGCAGCGATGATGCCGGAGCGGTTTATCCTGGGCCTCGGGTCTGGCGAGAACCTCAACGAGCACGTCTTCGGCGACCGCTGGCCCCCGGCACCGGTCAGGATTGAGATGCTCGAGGAGGCGGTGGAGGTGATCAGGCTGCTCTGGAAGGGAGGGATGCAGGACTATTACGGCGCTTTCTACACCCTGGAGAACGCCCAGATCTTCTCGCTCCCGGAGAAACTCCCTCCTATCTATATCGCGTCCGAAGGCCCGATCAGCGCATCCATGGCCGCGCGGGTCGGTGATGGGTTCATTAACCCGGGCAGCGACGCGGAGGAGAACCTCATCATCTTCCGCGACTCCGGGGGCGGGGATAAACCGGCATATGTGGAGACTTCGGTCTGCTGGGCGGAAACCGAGGAGGAGGGCCAGACGACTGCCTACGAACAGTGGCCCATCGCAGCAAACACCGGGGAACTCAACCGGCTTCTCCCCACGCCGGTCCACTACGAGCAGACGGCGAAGATGGTGACGCCGGAGGATGTGGCGGAGCACGTAGTCTGCGGTCCCGATCCGGAGGCGCACATCGAAAAGATCGAGGAGAACGTCCGAAAGGGGTTCGATCATGTCTGTGTCCACCAGATCGGGCACCAGCAGCGGGAGTTCATGGAGTTCTACACGAACGAGGTCCTGCCGCATTTCCGGGAGTGACGACGTTACAGGAGGGCTTCGGAGGCACAAACCCGGGCGAGGGCAAGCCGCGGGGGTAGAGACAGCGGCCCTCTATCCGCTCCATGCTTTAACGCTCACCCCCATGCACTGGGGGGTGGTTAGTGCCACAGAAGGTTCAGACTCTGGACATTCTGTCTGTTGCCACTCACACCTGACGGTGCTTTCATTCCTACCACTCGTGATCGCACAACTCGCGCACGGCTTTTCAGTGGATATCACCCTTTGGGGTGGGGCTGACGGGGAGTGCGACGTTCCGACAGGAGCGGAGCACGAGAAGGCCGAAGGCCTTTGAGGTGCGAGCGTAGCGAGCTTGAGCACCGTTAGGTGCGAGGTGCGAACGGAGTGAGCATGAGAAACTCGAAGAGTTTCGAGGGGGGATGCTCCCCCCTCCCCTGTCTCCAGCTCATTTATTTGATGCTCAAACTCACTATGCTCACGCTCCCCATCGCCCCCACCCCTCCCGCGCTTCGCGCTCCTCCCCCGCCCCAAGGGGCGGGGGCAGTGCGTGGCGATGCTCCCACGGTCCACTGCACCGGGTTTTTCATCGTTTGAGGGTGCTATTTATCACGACTCATATCGTCTCCATACTTGCTCGCCTGCCCCCACCTCCGCTACACTGCTCCGACCAAAGCCACTCCAGAACAACCCAAAAAAGGTTACGGGTCGGCCGGATCATCGAGATCCGTCCGCACCCTGCAGATGCTCTCGACAGGCAGAACAAAGATCCTGCCGTCGCCCGGCTTGCCGGTCCGGCCGTTCGCCCGGACGGTCCTGATGACCTTCTCGACATCGGCATCCTGGACGACCATCTCGATCTTCACCTTCGGGATGAGCTCGACCGGCATCGTCTTCCCCCTGAACCGGAGGGCGATACCCTTCTGGGCCCCCCGACCCATCACCTCGCTCACGGTCATCCCGTTTATGCCTTCCACCTCGAGTGCTGCTCGCACGACATCGAACATCTCGGGCCTGATGACTGCAGTAACCATCTTCATCCGCACCACCTCACACCCGCACGGACTCGCCGTGCTGGGCGATGTCCAGTCCGACATACTCTTCCTCCTCGGTGACGCGCAGGCCCATCACCGCATCGATGATCTTCGCGATGACGTAGGTCGCGCCGAACGAGTACGCCACGACCACGGCCACATCGGCGAGCTGGATGAGGAACTGACCCGGGTTCCCGTAGAGCAGACCATCCACGCCCCCTATTGCCGCGGCGGCGAAGACCCCGGTTGCGAGAGCGCCGAAGATGCCGCCCATACCGTGGATTGCCCATGCATCGAGGCTCTCATCCAGGCCCCTGTGGACCCGGAAGAGCAGGGCACCGTAGCAGACGAGGCCGGCAGCGGCGCCGATCGGAATGGCAGCCATGGGCGTGACGAATCCGGCTGCCGGAGTGATGGCGACGAGGCCCGCGATGGCACCGCTGATGATCCCGACCGAACCCGGCCTGCCGCGAATCCAGGCAGCGCAGAGCCAGGCGAGAGCCCCGGCAGCGGCCGCGATGTTCGTTGCGACAAACGCGTTTGCTGCAAGGCCGTCCGCGGTGAGAGCGCTACCGGCGTTGAATCCGAACCACCCGAACCAGAGGAGCGCCCCGCCGAGGAGGACCATCGGGATGTTGTTCGGTTCCATGCCGTGCGAACCGAACCCGAGACGCTTTCCGATGACGAGCGCAAGCGCAAGCGCCGAGAAGCCGGAACTGATGTGGACGACCGTGCCGCCGGCGAAGTCGAGCGCCCCAAACTGCGCGGCCCATCCGCCGCCCCACGCCCAGTGGGCAAGCGGGTCGTAGACGAGCGTCGTCCAGAGCAGGCCGAAGACGACGAACGAACTGATCTTTATCCGCTCCGCGACCCCGGATGTCACGATTGCAAGCGTGAGGCCCGCAAAGACCATCTGGAACGCCATAAAGAGCAGGTCCGGAATCCCGTCGCCTTCCATCCCGACGCCCTCCAGGAAGGCGTACTCCAGGCCCCCGATCAGCCCGTTGATATCGGTGCCGAAGGCCAGGCTGTAGCCGAAGACGACCCACTGGATGCTGACGAGGGCGAACGCGATGAACGCTAGCGCGAGCATGGAGATGAAGTTCTTCCGCCGCACGAGCCCGCCGTAGAAGAGCCCTACTCCCGGCGTCATCAGCATGACCATAGCCGTACAGATGAGGATAAACGCCGTAGCGCCGGTATCAATCATACCCCGGCCTCCGGTCAACCCGTAGGATGTTTTCGCAACCCATAGGAAGGAAGTTGCCTTCCTACATTTATAAATTTTTCTAAATGGTGCGTACACACGGGAAGAACTGATACATCCCGCGATCAAAGATCATCTGGGACGCCATGAGCACGGGGAGAAGAGAGACGGACGTCCGCCGGAACTGTGACCGCCTGCGGTCGGCAACGACCCGGGCGGAACTTGCGGAGATTCTCTACAGGGAGGTTTCGGACTACTCGCTCTTCGACCTCCAGGCGGTGCGGGGAAGGGTGGAGCAGGATCTCCGGTCCGTTCCCGCCGGATACCGGCGGCGCCTCTATCCCCGGATGATCGAAATGATCTTTGAGACGCATCATACCCTCATCGCCAGCATGCGCCGGGGCAATCCGGACATGTCGGATGAGCCGCTCGCGGAGGAGTTCCAGGAATTCGCTCGAATGGTCGAAAAGACGTGCCTTACACAGGATGAGGGTGAGCGGCACCTCGAACTCCTCTACTTCCTTCTCGCCGCCTTCAACATGTTCGTCCTCGGGCGCCCCGGCCACCCGACGGGCACGCCGTTTCCCGGCGGGCTCGAGGTCGAGGTCAGGGACGGGGAGTACCTCTGTCCCATCCGGGAGAAGGCCGACGACGTCGAGAATGCTCTCTGCCCCTACTGCCCGGCAAAACAGAGCGACGTCTGAGAGGTGAGTATAAGTATCACCGGGGCTTCCGAAGCGTAATAAAAGAGGTAATTCGTGTTATATCAGCCTATTCTTCTTCATAACGCTCGAAGAACGCGACCTCGTCGAGAATCTTCTTCTTCGTGATCTTGATCTCCTCGGGGTATCCCGCGGGCACGAGGGATACAAGTGCGTACTCCTCCGGGACGTTGAGGAGTTTCCGGACATCCTCGGCGTAGTCCTTCTTCTCTCCCGCAACCCAGCAGGACCCGACCCCCCATGCCTGGAGCGCGAGGAGGAGCTGCATCGTCGCTGCACAGCAGTCCTCGAGGTAGTACTTCGCATCCCTCTTCCCGAAGACGGCGAAGCAGATGGGTGCATCGGCGATGAACCGGGCATTCTCGGCCAGGTCCGCAATCGCCCGCAGCGTATCGCGGTTCCTGACGGTCCCAAATAGCCAGGGCTGCTCGTTTCTCGCAGTAGGGGCAAGGCGCGCGCAGTCGAGGGCGTCTTTGACGGTCTTATCCTCGACGGGACTGTCCTTGTACTTCCGCACGCTGTGCCTGCTCCGTATCACGGTGACACCGAGATTAACCGTTCCACCTATCGGACTCATGCAACGATGGTGGGCACTCCAGGCCTAAATACCTTGGGGAAACGGAGATGGGGATGTCCCCGGCGGAGGAGCGGGCCTAGAAGAGGCCCTGTATCATCTGCAGCATGTTCGAGAAGCCGTCGACGATGACCACGGCCGGATCGATCCCGAGGACCGGGAAGATGAACAGGAAGTAGAGGACGGTCCCGAGCGTGCTCCCGACGTTCGCGAGGGCTGCAACCAGCACCACCCGGAAGAGCGGGATCTTCCGCATCTCCGAGAAGGTCTCCGCCTCGATGATCTGCCGCAACTCGCCGGCAGCAGGCTTCCTTATCTTCGCCTCGACGATGGCCGCAAACCATCCCGCCGCAAGCAGCGGGTTGAGCGACGTCAGCCAGGAGACGGCAAACGCCGTGACTGCCGAGAGGGGATGCCCACCGGCTATCAGCGTGAACGCGGCGCTTAAGACACCGTTGATCACGATCCAGTAGAGGAGAGCGGTCAGCAGAACGTCGAACCCCACGCCGGAGAAGGCTATGGCGACGATCAGGAGGAGGAAGAGAGCGGTGACCGCCGTCCCGAGGATCTTTGCCCACGGCAGGCCTTTCACCCCGGCGGTCAGGGCCGGGAGCGGCGGCAGCGTCTCCGGTGCGTCAAGGTAGCGCTGCACCCCCTGGATGTGCCCGGCACCGACGACCGCCAGCACCCGCTCATAACGGCTCCCGAGCATCAGGATCTGGTGAGCAAGATACGCATCCCGCTCATCGATCAGGGCCTGGGCACCCCGGGGGGAGAACTTCCGAAACTCCTCCATCGCGGCACTCACCACGTCCTGGTTCGTGAACTCGTCCACGTCGATCTCCTGGCCCTCGACACTCACAAGAGAGTAGATCAGGGCCCCGATGAGTTTGATCTTCTCCCAGATCCCCATCATACCCCAGAACCGGGCCAGCGTGATCCGGATATCCCGGTCGATGAACGCCAGGGGCTTCTGGTGGGCCTGGGCCTCCTCGATGGCGACCAGCATCTCGTCACCGGGTTTCACGCCGGTCTCGGCGCCGATCCGCTGCTGGATGTAGGTGAGCACCCACTGGACAAGGAGCTGGCCGAAGTTCCCGCTCTTCAGGATCTCCGTGACCGAGGGCTCGGCCGCCTCCTCTGTGAGCGCTATGAACCGGCCCCGGTCGAGCTCGACACCGACGATGTCGGGCTGGAACTCCTCGATAGCGGACCGGACGTCCTCGACGCTCTTCTGCGAGACATGAGCCGTCCCGACGAGACGGATCTCAGTCATGGAGTACCTTCACGCCTTCGCTGTCGATCACGGCGCGCTTTCCCGGCGGCACCGTCGCTCTCCGGTATACGACGCGGATACCGGCCTCCTCTGCCGCCTCGGCGGCCTGCCGCCTGCAGAGGTCGGCCGCTGCATCGTGCGCGCCGCGAAGGGAGAGGGGCGTGCCGAGGCCGGGGCATTCCGAGACTCGCAGGTCATCGTCCATCAGCATAAACGGGTAGGTGCGGCAGATCCAGGGACGATGGGCATAGACGGAGCACCGCCCGTCCCGGAGAAAGATACAGGCATCGGCCGTGCGCCTGATGCACCAGGCAAGGGTGTACGCCCCGCCGTTCCCGGCATCGATGAAGTCGGGGTAGGGCTCGGCAACCTCGTCCCAGGCCATCCCGGTCGCCGCCATGATTGTCCGGACCTCGGCCGGGCTCACGATCACGAGGTTTGAGTCCTCCGCGACCCGCCGGCAGCAGGCACCGCACTCCCGGCAGCGGAACCCGAAGGACCCGACCCGGCTCGCAACTTCGTCTACTCCGAGCATATCCGGTCAAAATTCTCAAAGAGGAGCCGTCCGTTGACGGTATGGCTGACCTCCGGGTGCCACTGGATACCATAGAGGCGCTCACCGGGAGATGCCATCGCCTCCACGCCGCAGATGGCCGACTCTGCAAGCCGGATAAATCCTTCAGGAACCACCGAGACCTCATCCGCATGCGACGCCCATACCTGCATCCGATCCGGGTAGCCCCGGAGGAGAGGATTCTGTTCGAGGATCTCAACCTCGACCGCACCGAACCCGCCGCTCGCACCCTGGCGGACCGCACCGCCGCGGGCCGTCGCCATGATGTGCAGCCCAAGACAGATGCCGAGGACGGGAAGACCGAGGTCAAGGTATGCGGGAGCGACCCCGGCGCGGTCCAGGGTCGGGCCGCCGCCGAGGATGATGCCCCGGCAGCCCCGGGCGACCTCGGCCGGTGGCGTAACGTTCGAGATCATTGTGGCCTCCATATCCATATCACGGAGCGTCCGGAGGATCAGGTGGTTGAACTGTCCGTGATTGTTGACCACATAGAGTGGAAGCATTGCTTATAGGTGGATGTAAAAGGGTATAGTCCTTCCCTCAGGCATACTTGCTGACGAAATCGAAGACTTTCCGGGTGATCTCCCCGGGCTCGTGGCCCATGAGGTACGCGAGCGTCAGGGCCCCGCCGGCGCCCATCCCTTCTTTGACCTCGCCGATACAGTAGCGGGCGAGCCCGACGTGCCCGATGCCGGCGAAGTTCGGGTCGACGAAGTACGCGGCGGTGCCGACGTCGGCGACCGTCCGGACGAATCCGGCCGAGGGATCGTCCCTGACGTAGACCGTCGTCGCGAGGCGCGGCACCCGTTTTCCGAGCGCTTTCAAGACAGCTGCGACGGCGAGCATCTGCGTTCCCCCCGCAAAGAGGATCTCGCCGGCATAGGTGCTCGCGATCCCTGCCGCCACGGGCATCATGGGGTCGCCGGCGGCGCGGAGGATCTCGAGGGGCTCTCCCGCACCGGTCTCGCCAATCCGGGCGAGCACTTCCCTGCAGACGGCATCTTTCAGGCCGAGAGGATTCTTTGCAAACGCGCTGCTGACCGAGGCCTCGTAGCCGAGCGCCCGGAGGACGCAGAGGGCGGTGGTCGTCCCGCCGGGGACGCACTCTCCGAGCATCAGGAAGTCGCTGTACTGCGAAAGAAGCCTGCCGACCGTCTCGCCCCGCTCAAAGAGAGCAGCCACCTGCGGCACGGCATCTTCCTTCCGGGGATCGCCGCCGGGCCTCCCGTAGACGTCCAGGCAGGGGACGGTGGGGGTATGGGCGAGCCCCGCGTTGATGAGGACGGGGGCAATACCGGTCAGTTCCACCATGGACCGGGTGATGGTCGCCGGCGTCGGGCACCCGGTCGGCGTGTTCGGCCGGGCCGGCACGCTCGTGATCGCGCCGGTCGTGACGAGCTCCGCGTCCAGGATCGGGGTGAGGAGAGTCTTTTCCGGGGTCGGCCCGGCGCCCGATATGCCGGGGACGGTGGAGAGCATGGTATTGCCGAGGACGAGCGCCATCATCGGGCGGTGCGGCCTGATCAGTGGATCTTGTGAGAGGAACGGGTGAGACATCTGGTACAGGGTGGGTGCCGGGGATAGATGAGGTTGCTGTCTGGGGTGCGGGAGGAATGCGGGTGTCGGGTGTGAGGGTGGGCGCATCTTCCGGGTATGCCCGAGCGTCGCGGTTCGGACTTCTGGTGCTCGGACTCCAGCTCGAAGCCTGACGGCCTCTCAAGCTCCGGACATTATCCGTCGCAACCCGCACCTTCGGTGCTCCTGCTCCGTTCCACTGGAACGTCGCACCCTGCGGCCCGTCGCTGCTCGCACCTGCGGTGCTTAAACTCGGTTCCTGCGGAACCTCGCTACTCGAAAACCCTTCGGGTTTTCTCGAGCTCCGCTCGTTCGAAGACCTTCGGTCTTCTCCGAGCATCGCTGATACCAAACCCAAAAATACCTCCCCAACCCAAACACTTCAACAATGTTCGAGATAGAGCGCAGGCTGGAAGAAAAGGGCATCGCGAGGAGAGATATCGTTGCCGCTGCGATGGAACTCTACGTTCCCCACGGGATAGAGGCTGATGAGGCTGCGCGCAGGCTTGATGAGAAGATCGGCAGGGCGCTCGAGGACCCGAACATTTCGTCGCTCCTTCTTTCCGCCGTCCTGCTCGAGGACGAACTCTACGTGAAGCGGAAGGACTCCGAGATCGCCGACGACCCGGTCTTCCTCCTCTCAGACGAGATCATCGGGATGGCCATCGCCGAGGTGATCGGGGGGACCTATGCGAGGTTCGAGTTCACCCGTTACGACCAGAAGAAACCGGGGATCCTGAGTATACTCGGGCCGTTCCTCGACGACGCCGTCGCCGGGCTGATCGCGGGCTGTACGTCGCGTCTCTACAGCGAGTCGATGGGATCGATGTGAAGTCCGTCATTGCCCTCCTGCAGTTCGGCACCTCGCTCCCCCTCGGGAGACCGGTCGACTTCGAGCACTTCGCCCGCCGCTCCTACCTCTACCCGCTCGCCGGGTACGTCATCGGCGGGATAGCGGCCGCCGTCACCTACTGGATAGCATCCCCGGCGGTGGGCGCGGCCGTCGCCGTCGCGGTGGTGCTCCTTCTCTCCGGGTGCAACCACTTCGACGGCCTGCTGGACTTCGGCGACGGACTCATGGCCCACGGAAGCCGGGAGAGGAGGATCGCGGCCATGACCGACCGGACCACCGGGGCCGGCGCCGTCGCGGCGGGCATCGTCGTCACGCTCCTCGCGTTTGCGGGACTCCAGAGCGCGGCACACCTCCCGGCGGCCATCCTCATCGCCGAGGTCTGCGCGAAGGTCGCTATGTCCTGGCTCACCACGCTCGGCGTCCCGTTCCGGGAGGGGATCCACTCCTACCTCCATGGTCTTGCAAAGCCGTGGTTTATTGTTCCGACCATCCTGCTCGCGCTGCCCCTCTTTCTGCTGCCGGTGCCCCGGATGAGTGTCGCGCTCGCCCTCGCGGCCACGGCCGTCATCGCCGCACTGATGCTCGCCCTCTCCGGCCGGCTCTTCGGCGGCGTCAACGGCGACGTCGTCGGCGCCACAAACGAGATCGTCCGGGCCGGAGTCATCCTCCTCCTTGCCCTCCTGTAATTACCTTTTTTATCCCGGCTCCGCTACTACTGTAGAATGATGCAAGACTATACCCTCCATTCCCGGGGAGGGATCATCACCGAGCGGAACTCAGACTATGCGACAGTACGGGTGCGGGTTCCGGCAGGAGTCCTCTCTTCGGCCCAGGTCAAGCAACTGGCAAAGATCAGCGAGAAGTTCGGGGACGGCTCGCTCCACCTCACCATGCGCCAGGCAGTGGAGATCCCGCATGTGAACCCCGATAACCTCAAGAAGATCGCGAACGCCCTCGAGAAGAACGGGACGCCCATCGGGGCAGAGTATAACGAAGTCGTCAACATCATGGCCTGCCCGGGCACGGAACGGTGCAAATACTCCAATTGTGAAACGATCGATCTTGCACGGAAGGTCGACGAACGGGTCTTCGGAAAGGAACTTCCGATACGGCTCCGCATTGCCATATCCGGCTGCACCTACATGTGCAACAGCCCGCTTTTGAACGATATCGGGATCATCGGCAGGATCAGGCCGCTGCGCATTCCGGGACTCTGTACGGGATGCGGCACCTGCGTTGAGTACTGCAAACAGTGCGCCATAGCGCTGAAGAACGGTGCATCGGTCCTTGACGAGAGTAAATGCGTCCAGTGCGGCATCTGCATCCACTCCTGCCCCTACAACCTCCTGAAATCCGAGTACGCCCACTACCAGATCACGGTCGGCGGCCGGCGCGGAGCCTCCCCCGCCGCAGGAAAGGAACTCGTCACCGTCGAGACCGAAGAGGAGGTCGTCGAGGTTGTCGACCGTATCGTCTACTGGATCTACCGCACCGCCTGGAGCGGCAGGCCTCTCGCCGACCAGATGGACGAGATCGGGTACGACAGGTTCGCGGAGGGGATCCAAAGAGAGTTCGGGCCGAAAATGCCGGTGGCGGAGTAATAAGGAGAAACTCCGGGACACCGGTGACAGAGGCGGCCCCGGACCGATAGTCGCCCCCATGGGGAACGGACACCGGCAACTAGTGACGGTACATTGAAGAGAATCCTTCGCCCGCGTCGTCCTCGCACTCGATTGCGATACCGTCCCGGACGAGGGTGTTGAACATGATGGCGGCGTTCAGCAGGTTCTCGTCCGGGTTTGCACCCCGCTTCACGCCGGAGAGAGCCTGCCGCTGTGGTGTCGGGATCGTCCGTCTGCCCACCCGGACACCGGCACAGTGCCGGCAGTAGCCGCAGTGGGAGTGGACCGACACCTCACGATCTGCGCATGCTACCGTCACCCGGTCCTTCGCATCGTCGCGGTGAAACTCAAGTATCTTCATGGTACGAAGAACGTAGATTTCCGGAGAATAAGATTCTGTCGATTGCCCGGGGTTTTTGGGGAATGTGCGCTATTGGCGCGCATAGAAATGCTTTATATGGAGGACGTCATACGTATAAGTTACTCGCATAAGCAGGCTGTTCGAGCTGACAGGCCTATTTGAGTGGAGGATACTATCTATGGCAGTTGAAAAGCCCCACATGAATTTAGCAGTAATTGGACACATCGACCACGGGAAGTCTACTACCGTCGGTCGGTTGCTCTTTGAGACCGGAGCCGTGGCGCCCCACATCATCGAGGGGTTCAGGAAGGAGGCCGAATCCAAGGGTAAGGGCTCGTTCGAGTTCGCCTGGGTCATGGACAGCCTCAAGGAAGAGCGTGAACGTGGTATCACCATCGATATCGCCCACAAGCGGTTCGATACCGACAAGTTCTACTTCACCGTCGTGGACTGCCCCGGCCACCGTGACTTCGTCAAGAACATGATCACGGGCGCATCCCAGGCAGACGCCGCACTGCTGGTCGTCGCCGCACCCGACGGCGTGATGGAGCAGACCAAGGAGCACGTCTTCCTCTCCCGTACGCTCGGCATCAACCAGCTGATCATCGGGATCAACAAGATGGATGCCGCCAAGTACGACGAGAAGCGCTACAACGAAGTCAAGGAACAGCTCTCCCAGCTGCTCAAGATGGTCGGCTACAAGCCTGAGGCCATCAGCTTCATCCCGATGAGCGCGTTCGTTGGAGACAACATCACCAAGCTCAGCGAAAACACCCCCTGGTACAAGGGACCGACGGTACTCGCTGCACTCAACGCGCTCAGCGAACCCGAGAAGCCCACAACTCTGCCCATGCGTCTCCCCATCCAGGACGTCTACTCCATCTCCGGTATCGGAACCGTGCCCGTCGGCCGTGTTGAGACCGGTATCATGAAGAAGGGAATGAAGGTCAGCTTCATGCCCGCGAACAAAGAGGGTGAGATCAAGTCCATCGAGATGCACCACGAAGAGATCCCGCAGGCGCTCCCGGGCGACAACGTCGGGTTCAACGTCCGTGGTATCGGCAAGGGTGACATCCGCCGTGGCGACGTCTGCGGTCCCGCCGACGTGCCGCCGACCGTTGCAGAAGAGTTCATCGCACAGGTCGTCGTGCTCCACCACCCCAGCGCCCTGACCGTCGGCTACACCCCGGTCTTCCACTGCCACACCGCCCAGATTGCGTGCACCTTCGTCGAGCTCATGAAGAAACTCGACCCGCGGACCGGCCAGGTCAAGGAAGAGAACCCCACGTTCCTCAAGACCGGCGATGCCGCTATCGTCAAGATCAGGCCGACTCAGCCCATGGTCATCGAGAAGGTCAAGGAGATCCCGCAGCTCGGACGGTTCGCTGTCCGTGATATGGGATCCACCATTGCGGCAGGCGTGTGCATGGACATCACGCCCAAGCAGATGAGATAAGAAGGTACCTATAATTTTTTGGTGGTTAAACATGCAGAAAGCCAGAATACGTCTTTCCGGAACCGACTTCGAAAAAATCGAGATGGTCTGTGACAGGATCAAAGAGATAGCAGAGCGTACCGGCGTCAATCTGGCAGGTCCGATCCCGCTGCCCACGAAGAAGCTCGTGGTCCCCACCAGGAAGAGCCCTGACGGCGAAGGTACCGCAACCTGGGATCGCTGGCAGATGCGGGTGCACAAGAGACTCATCGACATCGACGCCGACGAGCGTGCACTGCGCCAGCTGATGCGCATTCAGGTCCCGAAAGACATCGGCATTGAGATTGTGCTGGAGAGTTGAGGTGAGAGCGGCGTGAAGGCCGCCGTGTTCGCGGCACGGGCCCGTGAACGACTCTCATTCGAGGGGCTTTTTCTCCTCATACTTCTGGTCACAATTGCTCTCCGTTTTTACGCACTCGATTTAAAGTTATTTCACCACGACGAGGCTATTCACGCGTGGTTTTCATACAGACTCCTGACCGAGGGAACCTATAGTTACGACCCCATGTACCACGGGCCGTTCCTCTACTACATGACGGCGGGGATCTTCTCGCTTCTCGGGGACTCCGACCTCGTAGGCCGGCTCCTCCCGGCGCTGCTCGGCACTCTGCTCGTCCCGCTGCTCTACCCGATCTATAAGCTCGGTTATCTCGACCGGAAGCAGACCCTGGTAGCGGCGCTTTTTCTCGCCGTATCGCCGAATATGGTCTACTTCTCGCGGTTCCTCAGAAACGACATCTTCATCGCCTTCTTTTCGATGGTGCTCCTCGTCGCCCTCCTCTACTACTTCGAGCGGCAGAAGATGCAGTACGCGCTCATCGCCGGGGCGGCGATCGGTTTCGGGATGTCCGCGAAGGAGAACATGCCGATCATCATCCTGATCTTCGGGGTATACCTCCTCTACCTGATCTGGACGAGAAAAGTCCGGCTCCCGGCCCGCTGGATCCGGGATCTCGCGCTCGGGGCTCTCGTCGCGGTCGGGATCATGGCGATCTTCTACTCGTCGTTCGGCGCCCACCCCGAGGTGCTCATGGACGGGTGGCTCCGGGCAATCGAGCACTGGACTTCGATGCACCAGGCACAGCGCCTCGGGGGACCGCCGTACTTCTACATCCTGCTCTTCCTCCTCTACGAGGTGCCGATCCTGATCCTCGCCGGGGTCGGGGTCCTGCAGTTCGTCGACATTCCCGGCATCGTCTCCCGCTGGAGGGAGCGGAGGACGGGTCATGCGGAGAGCCCCGGGGAAACAGAGGGGGCCAAAGAGGAAGAAACGGCCCCTGAGGCTGTAGCCCCACCTATAGAACTGGCTCAGGGCTTCAAAGATCGGCTTCGTGAGATCCTTTCGGGCACCGGGGAGCTCCGGCCGATCGACCGGCAAAAAGAGTTCGCACGGTTCGCCATCTTCTGGATGCTTCTCTCGCTTACTGTCTACGCCTACATCGGCGAGAAGGTGCCGTGGCTGATCCTCCACCAGCTCCTGCCCATGATCTTCGTCGCGGCCTATATGATGACCACGAAGAAGGCGGTCATTGCCGTCCTGGCAGGCATCTTCCTGGTTGCCATGACGTTCCACGTGACGTTCACCCCTGCAGACATCAACGAGCCCATCGTGCAGGTGCAGAACTCCGAAGACCTGCGGGAGGTCTTTGCGAAGATCGACGCCGCGGATAAGGTGGCGGTCGCGACCGACTCCTACTGGCCGCTGCCCTGGTACTACCGGGGCGACCGCGCCTCGAAACTCGCTTACTACAGTCAGAAGGTGAGCGAACCGACGATCTACGGGGGAGATTTCGACCTCGTGATCACCCACGACGGCGATACCTACCCGACTCTCGAAGGCTACGTGATGAAGACGAGCCGGCTGAACTACTGGTTCTCGTACGAGGAGAACAAAGAGAGACTGCTTGAGTACTACTTCCTGCGGGACGGGAAGATGGGGAGCAGAAACCTCGAGGTCTTCTCGAGAGTTCCCGCAGGGACGACCACGTAGGATGCGGCGGGTCGGGGACCCTCTTTTGTATACATTCGGGGAGATTTTTCGGGCCCGTTCAATCGCACGTGAGGGCGGGAAGGGACTGAAACCTCGCAAGAAACCCCTATGGGTTCACCCTTATGGAAGTGAATTTCAGTGGACCCAACCGCATAACCTCGTCATCCCATCGGATTAACTGCATCTCCGGTGCTCGAACTCCTGACGGGACGTCCGGAGCATGAGAAGACCTCCCGGTCTTCGGGTGGGGCTGACGGCGAGTGCGACCGCCGTTCCTGCAGGAGTTTGAGCAGCGTCGGAAGTGCGAGCGAGATCGGAGCTTGAGCAGCAGAGGTGCAAACGTAGTGGGCATGAGAGGACCGAAGGTCTTCGAGACGGGGCTTATCCCCCCCACGCCGGAGAGACTTCAGGATAGCATCGACAACTACAGAATATACACCGGGAGAGCCGGAACAGCAGGCACCTCTGAGGGAGAACACCGGTACGAACCGGGGAGAAAGGGTATGAAAAAGGAGGGGTTTTGCCAGGGTTATCCGAGCTCGTCCCACCCGGTCTTTTTCCGGTAGAAGACGACGCCCACGACAACGAGGATCAGGACGACCCCGATGCCGATGTAGAGAAGGAGGTTACCGCCGAAGTTGAACCCCTCGCCGATCTTCTCCTTCAGGGTATTCGCATCGGTAAGAGCTTCGTTTGCCTTGTTCAGGCCGTCAGCCGCCTTCGAGCGCGCCAGCGGGTAGTTTTTGGCATTCAGGTTATCCTGTGCCTGGGAATAGAACTGGACAGCACTCTCGCGCTTGGTCATGATGGCGACCACCTGCGGATCGCTCGCCATCGAGCGGTTCTCGACGAAGTAGGTGATCATCCCGTCGAGAGTCTCGATCGTCGTGCCGGTATTGGCGACTTCCTTCTCGGCCCAGGACTTATCGAGGAGCGAATCTGCCTCATCCATATTGGTCTTGGCGGTGGCGATGTAACTCGCCGCCTGTGACGGGCCTGCCGACGCAGCGCTGGTGAGCGCCTGGCTCGCGGCGTTGTACTTGGCCTGGACGGCGGTGACATCCACGCCCTCTGCAGCCTTCTCATCCACGTCGGCCTTCAGGTCCTTGAGGCGCTGCTGCTGGGCGGAGAGAGAACCCTCGACCTGGGCCGCGTTCACGACGTCGCGGGACACGGAGTGGGTGTCCTTCACATCCTCATCCCGCAGATGGTCGATCTTGGTCACCAGAACCTTGCCGGTCGCGCTCGAGGGGACGATGCCACGTACCTGAGCATCCAGTTGGATATCGCCGTCACCGTAGGCGATCTCGAACTCCGTCAGGATCGGGTAGTAACCGGTCTTTTTGGTTGTATAAATGGCAACCCCGTCGCGGAAGATTATAAAGTCCCAGACGGGGTTCTGCAGTCCGGTGCTGAACTCGAACGACTCATCGTTCCCGGTGTCGGTGATCATGTCGTAGGTGAGCACGTAGCGCGCGTTCACCTGCTGGCCGGGTTCGAGAGCGCCGCTCGCGGGGTTGACGGTCTCGGTCTTGATGTCGAACGCCGATGCAACCTGCACGACACAGACCAGTGCCAGCAGGAGAATGATCCATCTGCTGATGTTTGCTTTCATAACGCCTCCTCACTCGAACAGGGGCTCTATGCCGTCATCGAACATGGTCGAACGCTTTTCCTTCGATTTGAGGACATCTTCCTTCGTGGACTTTGCAATCTCGAGGAGATCGGTGATCCGTGGAGCGTTGCCGATCGTCGCAAGAACCACCACCGCAGCGACGTAGTCGCTCTGCACGGGGTAGTCTCCGCCACGGACCTCGACGCCGGCGATGTTCTCCTCCACCCAGCTCTTCGACTTCTCCACGCCCTTGCGGTCCATCTCATCCGGGGGGCCCGCGAGGAGAACGAGCCCCCGCTCCGCCGTCGAGTAGTCACACGGCAGGGTGAGGCGCCCGAGCATGGCACGCCTGACAAGAGCAATGATCTTCGCCGACTTGTCCTCCCCGGTCAGCACCTCCTCGGTCTTCTCCTTCTTCCGCATCAGGCCAGAGAGGAGCCCCTGATTCTGCTTCGTTCGCGGACTGACCTTCTCGCTGATGGCATACCCGACGGTGCTGATGCCGCCGCCGCGCAGGGTATTGATGACCTCGCTCGAGTCCACGACCATCTCACCGACGCCCGCCTTGCCGACTTCGCCTGCACGGAAAAGCACGCCGAACCGGCGGACAATCTCGTCGTTCAGTCGGCTATAGGCATCCTTGACACTTTCTCCTTCATTCTTCCAGGCACTGTTGTCAAAAATGAAGGTGTTGTCCGCCTCGTTCACCAGGGTGCTCAGGGAGCGGGCTGCGTTATACGAGTAAAGCCGGCCCTCCTCGGGGGCGGGCAAGATGCCGATCGCATAGACCGGTTCCCGGTAGATGCGCTTTAAGTGCCGGGCGAGTACCGGCGAACCCCCGGAACCCGTTCCGCCGCCGAGACCGGCGATGATGACGAAGGCATCGACATCGTGCGTGCCCCGCGAGTCGATAGCGTTTATGATGGCATCAATCTCATCGGCAGTCACCCGCGCTCCGGTTACGTTATCGGTCCCGACACCGTGGCCTTTGACCACCGTCTGGCCGATAAGGAGCCGGTCCTTCAACTCGATGTTTTTAAGCCCCATCAGGTCGGTTCGCGCTGTGTTTACCGCAATTCCCCTGAAACTCTGGGTCTGCATTCGTTTGTCCTGTTCGATGAACATATCGACAATTTTGCCCCCAGCCTGACCGAATCCTATGAAGAAGACCCTCATTCAGCTTCACACCCTCATATTGACTAATTAATTATATCCACGCTTATGTATAAAGACGTTGTATACATTATTACCCAAAAGTGTTCTTATAATTTTCAGACATAGTGGTGAACGATGAAGGTCTGCATTGTGGGGGGAGGTCTATCCGGCCTGGTCTCGGCTCTCGAAATTGCCGGATCACACCAGGTGGATCTCTTCGAGCGAAGGCCCGTTCCGGGGGGCTGCCTCGGTTCGTACCGGATCGGGGATTACTGGATCGAGGAATACTATCACCATTGCTTTGCCGGCGATACCGCCCTGCTCGACCTCTTCGATACGCTTCAGGTGACCGACCGGCTGGAATGGCTCAAGGGCACCACCGGCTACTATGTCGACGGGACCATCCACCCGCTCACCACTCCGACCGAGATCCTGCTCTACCCTCACCTCACGTTCACCGAGAAGGCCCGCCTCGGGCTGCTGACCCTGCGCTCCCGGCGGTTCGACGCTGCAGCGCTCGACGGGATCACCGCAAAGGACTTCATCCTCGATAATCTCGGCTCAGGCATCTACGCATCGTTCTTCGAACCGCTCTTGAAGAGCAAGTTCGGCGACCGTGCGGGCGATGTCTCCGCAGCCTGGCTCATATCCCGTATCGCGATCAGGTCCGACCGGGGCGCCGGGGGCGAGCGCCTTGGCTACCTGAAAGGGGGATTCCGGCACTTCATCGCGCGGCTCGAGGAAGAGGCGGCGAGACGGGGCGCCTCGATCATGCCGGACTCTCCCGTCGAGGAGATCCGGCGAGAGGGCAGCGGCTGGCTCGTCAACGGGATGCCATACGACGCAGTCGTATCGACGCTCCCCCCGCAGGTGACTGCCGACCTTGCCGGTCTCGATATCGCCCCGATACCCTACCAGGGCGCCGCCTGCATGACCCTCGCGCTCGACCGGGACGTGACCGACGGCATATACTGGCTGAATATGAAGGATGCGGCCCCCTACGGTGCGGTGGTCTCCCACACCAACTTCGCCCCGCTCGAGTGGTACGGCGAGCATATCGTTTACCTGGCGTCGTACTTTACCGGCCGGCTCCCGGAGAACTTCGAGCAGTCGATGCTTGCCGACTTCTGCAGGCGCTTTGCCGTCGACGAAAGCGAGGTGCACTGGCACCGGCTCGCCGTCGACCCATATGCGGGCCCGGTCTACACGACAGGGCTCCGCAACCGCCTGCCCGCCTACGAAGAGCACGGGCTCTTCCTTGCCGGCATGTTCAGCCCGCCGAACTACCCGGAACGGAGCATGAACGGCTCGGTCGTCGCCGGGCAGGAAGTGGCGAAACGGGTTCTCGCGAGGTTTTTGGATGCGTGAGATCGAGGTGAGCGCCGTCCTGCCGGTCTACAACGACCTTGCGGCGCTCAAGACCGCCATACCGCGATCGCTCGAGGTGCTGGAGGCAATCGCACCCGGGAGGTTCGAACTGCTCGTCGCCGAGGACGGGAGCACCGACGGGAGCACGGGGTTCGTCAGGGAGTACGAGACGGGAGACCCCCGGGTCCGCCTGCTTCATGCCGACGAGCGGCTCGGGCGGGGGCGGGCGCTCAACCGCGCGTTTGCCGCGGCGGAGGGATCGATCGTCTGCTACTACGATGTCGACCTCGCCACCGACATGCAGCACCTCGCCGAACTGGTCGAGGCCATCCGGAACGGCTACGATGTCGCAACAGGCTCCCGTCTCCTCCCCGAAAGCGTTATCGTCCGGAGCGGCGGGCGGGAGATCGCGAGCAGGGGCTACAACATGCTCACCCGGACGATCCTCGGAAGCTCGCTTCACGACCACCAGTGCGGGTTCAAGGCGTTCCGACGTGACCGCCTTCTTTCCCTGCTTCCCTCGGTGACCGCAGGCCACTGGTTCTGGGACACCGAGGTGCTGGTGCGGGCGCAGAAGAACGGTTACCGGATACGGGAGTTTCCCGTGCGATGGCGGCAGGGGGAGGGGACGACGGTACGGAGAAAGGACGTAATTGAGATGGGATCGGCGATTGTGCATCTCTGGTGGCGGCTCCATGTGGAAAAAGGTTAGCGCCGTCGTCATCCCCACCCTGATCGCGATCGGGATCGTTGCCTACATGCTCTACCGCGTATGGGATGACCTCCTGCTGACGCTCGAGCACGCCGTGATACCCTTCCTCTTTGCCGCCGTCGGGATCTGCGTTGTTGCCTGGGTCCTCCGGGGGTACCGGTACCAGTTCATCCTGCAGGGACTTGGGATCGGAAAGAGCCTCTGGTTCTCGACAGCCTGCATCTTCATCTCCCAGACGGCGAACCTCATCGTTCCCGCACGCCTCGGCGACTTTGTGCGGATGCTCATCCTGAAGCACGAGGACGACGCCACCTACTCACAGGGATTCTCGTCCCTCGTCATCGAGCGTGTCTTCGATATCCTGATGATCGCGGTGCTCGGCGCCTTCGCGCTCCCGTTCATCCTTGCCGTCCTCGACGTCCCCGACTGGTTCATCACGGTCATCCTCGTCCCCCTCGCCGCCGGCGGCATCTTCTTTGCCGTACTCCTCTGGTCGGGCAGGATGGAGTCCGAGAACCGGATCGTCGTTGCCGTCCAGAGGATGCTCGATGAAGTGAAGCGGGCCTCCCTCAATCCCCGGGCCCTCATTATGCTCAGCGGGTCATCGCTCCTCATATGGCTCGTCGACGTGCTGGTCTGCTACGCGGTCGTCCTGATGTTCCAGGAGCCGGTCCCGTTCGGCATCGTCGTCCTCGCGATCGTCATCGGCAACCTCGTCAAGGCGGTCCCGATCACCCCGGGCGGGGTGGGGACCTATGAACTCGCGCTCGCTCTGACGTTCGGGCTCGCGGGAACCCCGGCGGTCACGGCGACACTGATCGCGGTCATCGACCACCTGATCAAGAATCTGGTCACGCTCGTCGGGGGCGTCGGGTCGATCTACTACTTCGGCGACTGGTCGATGGACCTCTTAAAGAAGGCTTTTTCCAGGGAGATCGAGAAGGAGGATACGTTTGGCGGTTGAATTCATCGTCCCCGTACTCCTCTGGCTTGCGGTCGTCAAGGTGCTCCACCTCGGCATCTGGCCGGCACTCGACCGCACCCTCGGCAACCTCTCGGCCGCCGCCGCGTACCCGGCATCGGCCCTCCTCTTCACGCTCGGGTCCTGGTACTGCGGTCTTTCGGGCCTTCCCGTCTTGCTCGCCCTCCTGCCCTTCGTTGGCGCGATCGTCTATATGGGGTCGCGGCGGTTCTACACGAAGGAGCGCCTGCGGTCCGCGCTCTCCTGGGACCTCGCTTTCCTGGTTCCCTTCCTCTTCATGCTCGAGGTGCGCTGGATCAACCCGACCATCTCCTACGCCGAGAAGTTCATGGACCACGCCATCCTCGCTTCGATCATGCGGCAACCTATCGTCCCGCCGCTCGACCCCTGGTACGCGGGGGGGACGCTGGACGTCTACTACTACCTCGGCTACTGGATGAACGGGGCGCTCGGGCTTGTATCCGGCGTGCCATCGACGGTCGCGTTCAACCTCGCCCTCCCGACGGTGTTCGGCCTTTCCGTCGTCTCGCTCTACGCCCTCGGACATCTTCTCCTTGAGCGCTACCGGTGGCTCCCGGTGCTTGCGCTCTTCATCCCGAACCCCTCCGCAATCTACCATATCCTGATAGGCGATGCCTGGTTCGACGTCCTCTGGGGGAGCACCAGGACGATCGAAAGCACCATCAACGAATATCCGATCTTCTCGATGCTCTGGGGCGACGTGCACCCGCACGTCATGAGCTTCTTCAACCAGGGGTTCCTGCTCTTCCTCCTGGTCTTTGTCTATATGCGGTGGGGGACCCTCACGATTCGGGGGCGGGCACTCCTCTGCGGGCTCGCCGCCCTCTCCCTCGGGTCCATGCCCGGGTTCAACTCCTGGGACGTGCTGGTCTATGCCCCGGTCACGCTGGTGTTCGGCCTCCTGATATGGTGGCGCTACGGGAATCTTAGGCTGGACAGCCTGAAGTCCTGGATGGTGCTTGCGACGGTGCCGCCGCTCGCGATCATAACGTATCTGCCGTTTTACCTGCAACTCAATAGCCCCGGAGTCGAGGGAATCGGGATCGTCCCCATACCCTCCGAACCGGTGGAGTTCGTGCTGGTACATGGGTTCTTCCTCGCGGTGCTGGTCGCCTATTGCGCCCCGGATATCAGGAAGCGGCCCTACCTCCTGCTCGCCGCGGTGCCGTTCGTGCTCGCCGGCTACCCGGCGGCGGCCATCGCCGCAGTGCCGCTGGTCTATCTTCTCGCCCGCCGCCGGTTCTCAGCCATCGATACGCTCGCCATCCTCGGGCTCACGATCATCCTCGCTACCGAACTCGTCTACCTCGTGGACAACATGGGAGAGACCTACTTCCGGATGAACACGGTCTTCAAGTTCTACCTCCCCGCGTGGTTCCTGATGGGGACGGCAAGCCTCGCCGTCGTCGGGGAGTGGCTCCGGAGCGCCCGCATCGACCGGCATATCTCCGCCCGGATGGAGAGGGTGCTGCCGGCCCTGGCCGTGGTTGCTCTCCTTGCCGCACCCTTCGCGATCAACGTCGACTTCGGCTACGGGAGCCACACCCTCGACGGGGCGGCATACCTCGAAGGTTCGCATCCCTCCGATGCAGCGGCGATCGCGTTCCTCCGGGACCTCCCGGGCGATCACGTCATCGTCGAAGCGGAGGGAGGAGATTACACCTACTATTCACGGGTGTCGTCGTTCACCGGGATCCCGGCGATCATCGGGATGCCGTTCCACGAGTATATGTGGCGGGGAGACGAGGGGCGTATAAGCGAACGGAGCGCCGACGTGCGGGCCATTTACGAGCAGCCGACGCGGACCGTCGACCTTGCGCGGGCGTACAACGCCACCATACTGTACGTGGGTGCCGAAGAGCACGAACGCTATACCGTCTCGCTCCCAACCGAGAGGCTCGAACTCATCTACGATGCTCCGGGAGTCCGGATCTACCGGATCCCTGCATAAACTATCAGCGGCCACGTTCATGCGGGCAGGCGTGAAAATGGCGGAACTACACCCCGCAATGCGGGGTAAAATGACAAACCTTTATCACTCCTCTTATTGACATATTACAGCGCATTCGATCAGCTACGCTACTGATGAATGATGACGGAGCAGCAGAGGGCTGCCCCCGAAAGAGGTGAGTTATGGCAAAGGCATATGTAAAATTCGAGATTCCGGAAGAGATCCAGAATAAGGCCCTTGAAGCCCTTGAAATCGCAAGAGATACAGGCAAGGTGAAGAAGGGGTCCAACGAGGCGACGAAAGCAGTCGAGCGGAACATCGCCCAGCTGGTTCTCATCGGTTCGGACGTTGAGCCTGAAGAAATTGTCATGCATCTGCCGCCGCTCTGCGAAGAGAAGCAGATCCCATTCGTCTACATCACGAAGCAGAACGACATCGGTTCCGCGAGCGGCCTCGAGGTCGGCTCGGCAGCCGCCGCTATCGTCAAGTCCGGCAAGGCAAAGGACCTTGTCGAAGAGATAGCAAAGCAGATAGCTGCACTGAGAGAGTGAGGGATAGATTATGGCAAACGACGGAACGCCCGCAGAAGTCATCGAGATCATCGGCATGACCGGTATGCATGGCGAAGCCCAGCAGGTGAAGTGCCGGGTTCTCGATGGCCCGAACAAGGGGCGGATCATCACCCGCAACACCGTGGGCCCTATCAGGGAGGGGGACATCCTCTCGCTGCTCGAGACCGAGCGTGAGGCCAAGAAACTCTCGAGGCGGTAACCATGGTAGATAAATACGTCTGCAGCTTCTGTGGAGAGGGGCTGGAGCCCGGCACCGGCAAGATGTTCGTGCGCCGGGACGGGACCATCTTCTACTTCTGCAGCACAAAGTGCCAGAACAACTACAGGCTCGGCCGGGTGCCGCGCCGCGTCGAGTGGACCGCGGCGGGACGCAAGGCCCGCGGCAAAGAGTGATCGGCATGGACCGCACCTTTGTGATGGTCAAGCCCGACGGCGTCCAGCGCGGACTCGTCGGGGAGATCGTCTCCCGGTTCGAGGCGAAGGGACTCAAACTCGCGGGGGCAAAACTCGAACGCCTTCCCGAGGAACGGGTCGTCGAGCAATACCGGGAACACCTGGAGAAGCCCTTCTTCCCCGGTCTTAAGGCCTATATCATGAGCGGACCCTGCTTCCTGATGGCCTGGGAGGGCAAGGGTGCAGTCGCGGTCGTCCGAAGGATGGTCGGCGCCACAAACCCTGCGGAGGCCGCCCCGGGTTCCATCCGCGGGGACTTCGCGCTCGATATCGGACGGAACGTGATCCACGCATCCGACTCCCCCGAGAGTGCTGCCCGCGAGCTCGGCATCCACTTCGCGTCCGGCGAACTGGTCGATTACTCGAGAATCGACGAGCCCGTCCTCTACGAGTGAACGGCGGGACCGCCGGATGCCGGCGGGAAACCGTTTCTTTTTTCTTGAATGTCTCGTTGCGTAGCTGTGCCGGGGTTTTCGTTTCCTGGAAGTAAGGATATGGTCCAGACTTTGCATGCACAGCGCTAGGCTGCTGAAGTTGAGAGAGATAATTCCTCCATTGGGCAAACTTCCAGCCTTTGCACTTGGCGCTCCCCTTCGGTTACACTTGGCACGGATTTCGAGGGGATATCGCGACTGGGGGAGGGGCTGACGGGGAGGGGGGGGGGGCCCCCCCCCCCCCCCCCCCCCCCCCCCCCCCGCCCCCCCCCCCCCCCCCCCCCCCGGGCCGCTGGAAACAAACACCCCCCCGCTTCCCACGAATCCAATAAAAACTGGCGGGGGGGTGCGGGAGCGCGCGCCCCCACCCCCCACCCCCCCCCAAAACTACAA